>MEEC01000146.1 GCA_001724315.1 Lautropia sp. SCN 70-15
CCTTCAGGTCGGCCGGGCGCACCACGCCCGGCAGGGCCGCGGCCTGCTCGAGCGCCGCGACGCTGAATTCGTGCGGCACGTCGAACTTGCGCACCGCGATCTCGATCTCCATGCCGGGATCCTCGATCTCGCCCAGCACCTCGACCACCCGGCCGATCGGCGGCGCGCCGTTGGCCGGCGGATCGACGATCTCGACGCTGACCACCTGCCCGTGCTGCGCGTGGTGGGTGTCGCCGGGCGGAATCACGATGTCGTGCTTGATCCGCTGGTCCTCGGGCACGACGATGTTCACGCCGCGCTCGTTCAGGAAGCGACCCACCAGCCGCCGGTTGGCCCGCTCGGTCACCTCGACGATCCGGCCCTCGGGCCGGCCGCGCGAGTCGTAGCCGATCTGCTTGACCAGCACGCGATCGCCGTGCATCGCCTTCTGCATCTGCCGCGGCGACAGGAACACGTCGGGGCCGCCGGCGTCGGGAATCAGGAAGCCGAAGCCGTCGCGATGCCCCTGCACCTTGCCCGCGATCAGGTCGAGCTTGCTCGCCAGCAGCAGCACGCCCTTGCGATTGGGCAGCAGCTGGCCGTCGCGCTCCATGGCGAACAGGCGCTTGTTCAGCGACTCCACGTGATCGGGCGGCACGGCGAGCCGTTCGGCCAGCTCGGCCGGCGTCATCGGCACGCCCGCGGCCCGCAGGCACTCGAGGATTTCCTCGCGGGTCGGGGCAAACCAGGTCTTCTTCGTCACACGCTCACCATCGATTTGACAAATCCCCGCAGTCGATTAGAATTCGCGCCTCTACACGCGGTCGACTCTGTCGGCCGTGGTCTCCGGGAGCAGTCCCGAAGACCCGCAGCCCAGATGGCGGAATTGGTAGACGCACCAGGTTCAGGTCCTGGCGGTGGCAACACTGTGGAGGTTCGAGTCCTCTTCTGGGCACCAAGATTACCAACGCCTGCGCAAGCAGGCGTTGTCGTTTGAATGCCCAGAAAGCGAAGCCCCTGCGGGCTTCGCGTGAGGACTCGAAAGGCGAGGCCTGCAAGCCGAGCCGGGCCCGCGGAACGTGGGCGAGTCCTCTTCTGGGCACCAAGATTACCAACGCCTGCGCAAGCAGGCGTTGTCGTTTCCGGGACCGGAAAGCGAAACCCACTCACCCCCAGCGCGCCTTCAGGTCGCTCGGCCGCATGTGGTCGTATTCCTCGAAGGGCTGGTGGATCCAGGGATTGGAAGGCAGGTGCTCGATGCAGTAGTCGGGCTGCGCCACCGACGAACCCTTGGCCCACAGCACCGCCGAGCGGATCTCCTGGACGTGCGGGTAGCGCCGCTTCAGCGCCGGCAGCACCTCGACCAGCGTGGCGCCGGAGTCGACCAGGTCGTCGGCGAGCAGCCAGCGGGGGCCGGGGAGCGGCGCCGCCGAGCTCATGTGCTCGGCGATCATCAGCCGGCTCTGCCGCGTGCCGCCCTCTTCGCGATACGAGCTGGTGAACAGCACGCCGAGCGGCTTGTCGAACAGCCGCGACAGCACGTCGCCGATGCGCAGGCCGCCACGCGCCAGGCAGACGATCGCGTCGAAGTTCCAGCCCGACTCCCAGATCTTCAGCGCGAGCTTCTCGATCAGGCGGTTGTACTCGTCCCAGGAAACGTAGAGGTCTTTCATCGGATCGGCCTCGCGGAAAACCCGCTCACAGGAAAGGATGCCGGATCAGGATGGTCTCATCGCGGTCCGGGCCGGTGGAGACCAGGTCGATCGGCGCGCCGGCGACCTGCGACAGGCGCTCCAGGTAGCGGCGAGCGTTGAGCGGCAGCTGGTCCCACTGCTGCAGGCCCACCGTGCTCTCGCTCCAGCCCGGCATCTCCTCGTAGATCGGCTCGCAGCGTGCGAGCTCGGCCGCGCCGAAGGGCAGCAGGTCGAGCGTCTTGCCGTCCTGGCGATAGCCCACGCACAGCTTGACGGTCTCCAGGCCGTCGAGCACGTCGAGCTTGGTGACCACCAGCCCGTCGATGCCGTTGAGCTGGATCGAGCGGCGCAGCGCCGGCGCATCGAACCAGCCGCAGCGCCTCGGCCGGCCGGTGACCGAGCCGAACTCCTTGCCGACGGTGGCCAGACGCTTGCCGATCTCGTCGTGCAGCTCGGTCGGGAACGGGCCCGAGCCCACCCGCGTGGTGTAGGCCTTCACGATGCCCAGCACCCGGTGCAGCGACTGCGGGCCCACGCCCGCGCCGGCCGACGCCGCGCCGGCCACGCAGTTGCTGCTGGTCACGTAGGGATAGGTGCCGTGGTCCACGTCGAGCAGCGCGCCCTGCGCGCCCTCGAACAGCAGCGGCTCGCCGCGGGCCATGGCCTGCGCGAGCAGCGCCGGCACGTCGGCGACCATGGGCCGCACCCGCTCGCCCAGCGCCAGCGCCTCGTCGGCGACCTTCTGGCCGTCGACCGGCTCGGCGCCCAGGTAATGCTTGAGCGTGAAGTTGTGCAGGTCGAGCGCCTCGGCAAGCCGCTCGCGGAAGGCCGCCGGGTCGTAGAGATCCTGGATGCGCAGCCCGCGCCGCGCCACCTTGTCCTCGTAGGCCGGGCCGATGCCGCGGCCGGTGGTGCCGATCTTGGCGTCGCCGCGCCTGGCCTCGCGCGCCTGGTCGAGCGCCACGTGGTAGGGCAGGATCAGCGAGGCGGTGGCGCTCACGCGAAGCCGGTCGCGCACCGACACGCCGGCCTGCTCGAGCTCGCCGATCTCCTGCAGCAGCGCCGGCGGAGAGACGACCACGCCGTTGCCGATGTAGCAGGTGACGCCGTCGCGCAGGATGCCCGACGGGATCAGCCGCAGCACCTGCTTGCGGCCGCCGATGACCAGCGTGTGGCCCGCGTTGTGGCCTCCCTGGAAGCGCACGACGCCGCGCGCGGTCTCGGTCAGCCAGTCGACCAGCTTGCCCTTGCCTTCGTCGCCCCATTGGGTCCCGATGATCACTACGTTCCTGGCCATCGCCTTCATCCCTGTTTCAGTTCGCGAACGATCCAGCGGCCGTGCTCGTCGGCCACCAGTTCCCGGTCGCAGGTGAATTCCTGTTGATCCCGCTCGCTGCCGGGCAGCGCCTGGATCACGATTTCGCCCGACGCGCGCAGCGCATCGACCGCCATGGCCAGCGCGTGATCGTCGGACCACGGCGCGGCGATCGCCCTTGCCGGCGGCTGCTCCGGCTGCAGGTCGGCCAGCGCGCGCAGCTCGAGCGAGAAGCCGGTGGCCGGCCTCGCCCTGCCGAAGACGCGCCCGGCGTCGTCGTAGCGGCCGCCGCGCGCCACCGCGAAGGGCATCGACTCCACGTAGGCCGCGAAGGTGATCCCGTTGTGGTAGCGGTAGCCGCGCAGGTCGGCCAGGTCGACCGACACCTCGACCTCCGGCCAGCGCAGCCACATCGGCGACGCCGCGAGCCTCTCGAGCCGATCGAGCGCCTCGCTCGACGGCCCCGTCTGCGGCAGCAGCCGGCGCGCCCGGGCGAGCGGATCTCCGCCCGCGCGCGCGCCGGCCCCGGGTCCGGCCGCGGCCGGCGCGCCGCCGACCGCGATCCGGCCGTGCAGGCCCGGAAGCGCGAGCAGCGCGTCGCGCAGCGCAGCCGGCGCCGCGACGAGCGCCTCGGCCAGGCCCGGCTGGTCCTTGCCCTGCAGCAGCGCGTAGAGGTCTTCCTCGTCCAGCCCGGGCACCGGCCCGTGCAGCGACAGCAGCGCCGGCACGATGCCCACGTGGCAGAGGTCGAGCCGCACCTTGCCGCAGCCGGCAAGCGCCAGCGAGCGCACCAGCAGCTCGATGATCTCGAGGTCGGCCTCCAGCCCCGCGTGGCCGTAGAGCTCCGCCCCGACGTGCATCGGCTCGCGGGACGCGAAGGGGCTCGCCGCGCGGGTGTGCAGCACCGAGCCGGCGTAGCACAGCCTGGCCACGCCGTTGCGGTTGAGCATGTGGGCGTCGATCCGGGCCACCTGCGGCGTGATGTCGGCCCGCAGCCCGAGCGTGCGCCCGGACATCTGGTCGACCAGCTGGAAGGTGCGCAGGCCCAGGTCGCGCCCCGACCCGGTGAGCAGCGAATCGATGTGCTCGATCATCGGCGGCATGACCAGCTCGTAGCCGTACGATCGGTACAGGTCGAGCAAGCGGCGCCGAAGCTCTTCGATCCGGCGCGCCTCGGATGGAAGCACGTCGGAGATGTTCTCTGGCAGAAGCCAGCGAGGCATGGCGGGATTCCCGTTGGCAAAACCCCGTATTTTAAGTCAGAACAGCAGCAGCGCGATGCCGAGCAGCGCGGACCCCATCCCGATGAAGCGAATCTGCCCGTCTCGCAGCCGGGCCACCTGCAGGAAGACCTCGCGCCAGCGGGCCGGCGCGATCATCGGCAGCAGCCCTTCGAGCACCAGCATCAGCCCGAGGGCGGCGATCAGGTTCTCCACGCGGGCGGCCCTCCGTGGCGGTTGGCGCTGCGGCGGGCCCGGCGCTCAGCGCCGCCCGCCCGACTCGCTGAAGAAGCGGAAGAAGTCCGCCGACGGGTCGACGACCAGCAGGTCGTTGCGGTTGCGGAAGGACGCTCGATAGGCCTCGAGGCTGCGGTAGAAGCCGGCGAACTCCGGGTTCTTGCCGAAGGACGCGGCGTAGGTCGCGGTGGCCTGGGCGTCGCCGCGGCCCTTGATCGTCTGCGCGTCGCGATAGGCCTCGGCCAGGATCACCTCGCGCTGGCGGTCGGCATCGGCCCGGATCTTCTCGGACTCGGCCGCGCCGGTGGCCCGCCGCTCGTTGGCGACCTGCTTGCGCTCGGACTCCATCCGCGCGAAGACACGCTCCTGCACCTCGGGCGCGAAATCCACCCGCTTGAGCCGGACGTCGACGATCTGCACGCCGATCTGGCGCGAGTCCTGGTCGACCTTGGCGCGCACGTTCTCCACGATCTCGTTGCGCGCGTTGGAGATCACGTCGGCCACGGTGCGGCGGGCGACCTCGTTGTTCAGCGCGTCGCGCAGGCTGCGCGAGATGCGGTCCCCGGCGATCTGCTCGCTGCCGGCCACCGAACGGATGAACTCGCGCGGATCGACGATTCGCCACTTGATGAAGGTGTCGATCATCACGTTGAGCTTCTCCGACGTGATGAAGCGGTCGCTGTCCGAGGTGTCGAGCGTGAGGATGCGCTTATCGAAGTACGCCACGTTCTGGAAGGGCGGCGGCAGCTTGAAGTACAGGCCCGGCTTGTCGTGGATCTGGCGGATCTCGCCCAGCGCGTAGACGACCGCGAACTGCCGCTGGTCGACCACGAACAGGCTGGACATCAGGATGGCCAGCGCGACCAGCGCGCCGAGGAAGATCGGAACGATTCGGTTCATGAAGGCTTCTCCGTCGCTCAGCGGGTGTCGCGCTCGCGGCTGCGCAGGCCGTCGAGCCGGGTGGCCGGCGCCTGCGCCGGCGCGGCGCCGCCCTGCTGCGGGGCGGGCGCGGCAGGCGCGGCGGCCGCCGGCGCGCCGCCGCCGGTTCCCGCCTGCTGCATCAGGCGATCGAGCGGCAGGTAGAGCAGGTTGCCCGAGGACTTGGTGTCGACCAGCACCTTGCTGGTGTTGGCGAAGATCTGCTGCATGGTCTCCAGGTACATGCGCTCGCGGGTGACCTGCGGCGCCTTGGCGTACTCGACCAGCACCGCGTCGAAGCGGCTCGCGTCACCCTGGGCGGCGGCCACCACCCGGGCGCGGTAGCCCTCGGCTTCCTCGAGCAGGCGGGCGGCCGTGCCGCGCGCGCGCGGGATCACGTCGTTGGCGTAGGCCTGGCCCTCGTTGATCAGGCCCTCGCGGTCCTGGGCGGCCTTGTTGGCGTCCTCGAAGGCGGCCTGCACCTGCTCGGGCGGCTGCGCCTGCTGGATGGTCACGTCGACCACGCTGATGCCGACCGTGTAGCGATCGAGGATGCCCTGAATCTGCGCGAGCGCATCGATCGCCACCTGCTCCTTCTGCTCGTAGAGCACCTGGTCGATGCCCTTGCGGCCGACGATCTCGCGCATCGCGGTCTCGGCCGCCTGGCGCACGATCTCCTCGGGAACCGGGCCCAGGTCGTTGTTGAACAGGTAGTCGCGGGCGTTGCCGATCCGGTACTGCACCGTGAACTGCAGGTCGACGATGCTCTGGTCAAGCGTGAGGATCAGCGACTCGCGCAGGGTCTTGTTGCGCACCGCATTGCGGTAGCCGACCTCGACCGTGCGCAGCTGCTGGGTGTTGACGATCTCGTGCGACTCGATCGGGTACGGCAGGCGCCAGGTGAAGCCCGCGCGGTCGACGAGCTGCTTGAACTCGCCGAAGCGCATCACCGCCGAGGCCTGGCCCTCCTGCACGATGTAGAAGCCGCTGCCGAGCCACAAGAGCAGGGCGACCACGGCCAGCAAGCCCACGCCGGCGCCGGCGCCCTTCATCGACGGGCCGTCGCCGCCGCGCGGCTCGGAGGGCCCGCGAGGGCCGTTGGAGCCGCCCTTCTTGCCGAACAGGCCGTTGAGCCGGCGGTTGAAGTCACGCCACAGCTCGTCGAGGTCGGGCGGGCCGTCGCCCTGGCCAGGACGCTGGGGCGGACGCTGCTGGTCTCCGCCGCCGCTTCTGCCCCAGCCGGGGTCGTTCAGGGAAAAGATCGCGCGGACTGACTTCCACATGGTTCCGGGTCGCGGTTCGGGAATCGGGTGAAGGGGATATCGGGATCGAAGAGGGTCGCTGCAACGGGCCGGCGCTCAGCCGGCTCG
>MEEC01000147.1 GCA_001724315.1 Lautropia sp. SCN 70-15
ATAGAGTACTTGGCTACGAACCAAGGGGTCGTGGGTTCGAATCCTGCCAGCCGCGCCACCATTCGAAGGGGTCCAGGGAAACCTGGACCCCTTTTTCGTTTGCGCCGCCTTTGCGCGCCAAGCTTGCCGGGCGCCTGCCGCTTGATGCCCCCCGTCCGGCACGGTTACGCTGAGGCCCCGCTTCCCTGGAGCCCTGCGATGCCTGGCCCGGCCGCCTGCTTCCCGTCGTCGTCCTCACGTCTCGCCCCGGTGACAAGCGCCGCGCGCGTCGCCGCCTGCGCGCTGCTGCTCGGCCTGGCCGGCTGCGCCTCGCTGCCCGGCCCCGGCGAGACGGTGACGGTCTCGGCCGGACGCCAGATCACCGCCCAGGATCTCGAGACCCGTCGCGACGTCGCGGCGGCGCGCCCCGCGCTTCAGGCGGCCGGGATCGGCCCGGCCGAGATCGCGGCCGGGCGCGTGCTCCGGGTCCAGTGCGCGGTGATGACCGACGGCTGGTGGGACAGCCTCGCGATCCTGCCCCCGGGCTTCGGTGCGCCCGGCGATCGCGCGCTGGTTCTGGCGGTCGCGGACCGCGGCGACAACGACAGGCTGCCGGTCAACAGGGTGGTCGGCCGCGCGGAGCCGCCGCTCGGCCCCGGCGGACAGGCCTACCGCTTCATTCCCGACTGGCGCGAGCGCGGGCTCAGCCGCAATTTCGAGCGGCAAGCGCCCGCCGGCGGCCCTTCCTCCGAATACCTGATCGTCCAGGGCTCCTGGCTGGTGCGCTGCCGTCGCTGATCGCGTCTATCATCGTTCCGAGAACGACACCCGGAGACGTGATGGCCGAAGCAGCTTCCCCAGGATCGCGCCCTTCCACCCTCGACCCGCCAGCCTCGCGCGATGCCGGGCGCGATGCCGGGCGCGACTGCGTGCAGGTCGACGCCCTGATCGTCGGCGCAGGCTTCTCCGGCATGTACCAGCTGCTGCGCCTGCGCGACCATCTCGGCATGAAGGCGCTGGTGCTCGAGGCCGCCGACGGCGTGGGCGGCACCTGGTACTGGAACCGCTATCCGGGCGCGCGCTGCGACTCCGAGAGCCACTCTTACCAGTATTTCTTCGACGAAGACCTGGTGCGCGAGTGGCAGTGGTCCGAGCGCTACCCGGGACAGGCCGAGATCCTGCGCTACCTGAACCACGTGGCGGATCGTTACGCGCTGCGGCCCGACATCCGCCTCAAGACGCGGGTCACCGCGGCCCGCTACGACGCGCCGGCCAACCGCTGGCTGGTCGAGACCGACACCGGCGAGCGCTACGGCGCGCATTTCCTGATCGCGGCCGTGGGCGGCCTGTCCGCGGCCAACCTGCCGGACATTCCAGGCCTGTCGAGCTTCTCGGGGCGCTGGTACCACACTGGCGAGTGGCCGCACGATGGGGTGGACTTCAGCGGCAAGCGGGTCGGCCTGATCGGCACCGGGTCCACCGGCATCCAGTGCGCGCCGGTGATCGCGCAGTCGGCGGCGCATCTGACCGTGTTCCAGCGCACCGCCAACTACAGCATCCCGGCCCGCAACGCGCCGCTGGACGATGCGTTCAGGCAGTACGTTCGCGAGCATGTCGACGAGATCCGCAAGGTGATGCACGCCAGCACGAACGGGCACCCTTTCCTTCTCGTCGACCGCTCGGCCACCGCTACCCCGCCTGACGAGCGCGACGCCATCTACCGGGCTGCCTGGGAAAAGGGCGGGCTGCGCTTTCGCGCCGAGTTCAAGGACCTGCTGATCGACCCGGCCGCCAACGACACCGCGGCCGAGTTCATCAAGGCGCGCATCCGCGAGGTGGTGAAGGACCCGGCCAAGGCCGCCATCTTGTCGAACATCGACCACCCCTTCGCCGCCAAGCGCCCGCCGATCGACACCGACTACTTCGAGACCTTCAACCGCGACAACGTGTCGCTGGTGGATCTGCGGGCCACGCCGATTGTGGAGGTCGTCCCGGAAGGCATCCGGACTGCCGACGCGCTGTATCCGCTCGACATCATCGTCTTCGCCACCGGCTTCGACGCGATGACCGGCGCCTTCCTGAAGATCGCGATCGAGGGCCGCGACGGCCTCACGCTGCAACAGGCCTGGCGGGCCGGGCCGCGCAACTACCTCGGCCTGCAGGTGCCGGGCTTCCCGAACCTGTTCACGATCACCGGCCCCGGCAGCCCCTCGGTGCTGTGCAACCTGCCGGTCGCCATCGAGCAGCACGTGGACTGGGTCACCGATTGCATCGCCTGGATGCGCGAACGAGGCGCCACCCGCGTCGAGCCTGCCGAGGAAGCGGTCGAGCAGTGGCTGGCCACGGTGCAGGCCGCCGCCGACGCCACGCTGCTGCCGAAAGTGCCCCACTCCTGGTACCTGGGCGCCAATGTTCCCGGCAAGCCCCGGATCTTCATGCCCTACGCCGGCGGCATGGCCCGCTACCGGGCCATCTGCAACGAGATCGCCGCCGGGGGCTACCCCGGCTTCGTGTTCGACGCCCCGATGCGCGCGGCGCCCCGGGAAGCCGGGTCGGCGCTCCAGGCATGACCGAACCCCACTCCCTTCTCCCTTCTTTCCCCGCCCCGAACATGATCAACGTCATCGCCGTCATCACCGCCAAACCCGGACAACGGAAGGCCGTGCTCGAAGCCTTCCGCGCCAATCGCGCCAACGTGCTCGCCGAGGACGGCTGCATCGAATACGACGCCGCGGTCGACGTCGACCCGGTGCTGGGCTTCCAGGCGCCGTTCGGCCCGGACACCTTCGTCGTCATCGAGAAGTGGCGCGACCTGGATGCGCTGAAGGCGCACGCCCGGGCTCCGCACATGGCCGCCTATGCGGCGCAGACCAGGGATCTGGTCGCCAGTCGCGCGATCCACGTGCTTTCCCCGGCGGCCTGAGGCGCAGGACCCGCGCCCCGGGCATCGCCGGCGCCCGCTTCCCGACACGAGCGCTCGGGAAGCCGGGGCGGGCGCTCAGGTTCCCGAGATGTAGCGCTGCAGGAACAGCGTCACGGCGAAGCCTGCCAGCGCGAGCAGCGCCAGGGCGGGCGCGCCGGCGCCCGCGATCAGCATCGCGTCGAGCAGCGAGATGCCGGCGATCAGGCTGACCACGGCGCGCGGGATGTCGCCGCGCTGGCGGCGGCGCAGGAACCAGAGCGCGACGAGCATCCAGGCGACGAACAACAGCAGGAAAGGCGCCACCACCGCCGACTGCGCGGCCAGCCAGGCGCCGTGCAGCACCGGCGCCGCCAGGAAGAGCAAGGGCCACAGGTTGCGGACCTCGCCGAGATTCTCCTGCTTGGCCACGTAGGTGAGCCCGATCAGGTAGCAGAGCAGCAGCCCTGCGCCCAGCCAGAGCGCGCCGGGCAGGACCAGGGTCACGCAGAGCCCCGCTCCGAGATAGACGAGGACCCGGCACAGGCCCATCAGCAGCGGGCTGAGCGGATTGCCCTTGTGCCAGGCATCGTACAGGGTGATCGCCGCCGCCAGCCCGACGCCGGCCAGCACCGGCGCGATGCCGGTGCCGGTCCCGAACCCGTAGCCCGCCCAGGCCAGCAGCAGGAGGCCGACCGCCATCTGCGCGTAACCGGCGAGGAAGACGCCGCTCCGCGACACCTCTCCCGACGGAATCGGCCGCTCGGGGCGCTCGCGGGCGTCGTACTCGGCGTCGAAGGCGTCGTTCAGGAACATCCCGCCCACGTAGAACAGCGAGAAGGCGACCAGCATCACCGCCATCTGCGCGCCGAAGGCGGTGGCGCCGGCCAGCACCGCGCCGGCCAGCGTGTTCGTCCATACGGTGGGAAGGTTGGACACCCGCCCGAGCTTCAGCACGGTCTTCAGTTTCATGGGCTCAGCCCTCGATTCTCTGCAGGACCCAGTCGAGCTCGCGGGCAATCGCCGCGGCCAGCGGAACCTTGCGATAGGCCTCGGGCAGCACGTCCCAGGTATAGGTCTCGACCTCGAGATGCTCGGACACCGGGTCGGACGCATGCAGCGCGAGCACCTCCGCCAGGAAGGACTGCGTGGTGCCGAAACCGATCATCTCCGGCAGGAAGACCGGCACGTGAAAGTGCACGCGCCACTCGGCCCCCCAGGCGGTGTCGCGCGCCGCGAGCGCCTCGGGCAGGTCCAGGAAGCGCCGCAGATCGCCGTTGCGCCGTTCGACCACCTGGTGCAGGTAGACCGGCTCGGCGAAGGCCTCGAGCCGGGCCGCGCTCGCTTCGTCGAGGGCCGGCACCCGAAGCGCCGAGCTGAGCTGAGCCTTGGCGATCCGGATGCCGCGCGCGCGCAAGGCGGCGATGCTGGCCGCCGGATCCTCGAACTCGACCGCCGCGTGGCAGACGTCGTAGCAGACCCCCAGGTGCCGGCGCATCGCGCCCTCCAGCGCGGTTCCCGAAAGGCCGGTGGCGGCCGCCAGTTGCGTCCGTGCGGCCGCGCCGAACAGGTGATCCTCGAAGTACGCGATGGTCTCGTCGACGGTCTCGAGGAGGCAGCAGGGCTCGGGCTCCAGGGCCAGGCAGATCGTCCTGCCGGTGGCGCGCTCGATCTCCACCAGCCGTGCGACATGCGCGACCAGGTTCGCGGTGATCGTGTCGAGCCGGCCGGCGGCCCAGGGCCTGAAGGTGCCCGGCACCGTGCTCAGGCTGCCCGCCACGCCCTCCGGCAGCAGGCGGGCGAACAGTTCAGCCAATGCGTTCGTGTATTCCAGCCGGAGCGGATCGCTCCAGTCCGGTCGGTAGGCGCCCTCCTTCACCGTGGCGCCGTGAAAGGTTCCGTACGGAAACCCGTTGATCGTGAAGACGTAGAAGCCGCCGTCGTCGAGGAAACCCTTCAGCGCCTCGAAGCGGGCGGGATCCTGTAGCGCCGCGAGCGCCGTCGCGCCCAGTCGAAGGCCCACGCCCATCGGTTCTCCGGGACAGACCCGGGCTCGCACCGCCGGCAGGTGCTCCCGCAGCCCCGCCATCACCTCGTCCAGTGTTTCGCCCGCGTGGATGTTCGTGCAGTAGCTCAGGTGGCAGTCGGTGCCCGTGCCGCGGATCCGCATCAGGCCTCCAGGCGTCGCTCGAGCCAGGCGATCGATTCCTTCACGCGGTCCACGTCGATCTCGTGGACCTCCACGCCGGTGCCGATGCCTGCGAGCAGCGTGATCGTGAGCTCGCCGCCCAGGTGCTCGCGGAATTCGCGCAGTCCCGCCAGGATCGCCAGCTCGCCATCGGGCTCGGTGCGCAGCAGGCCCGGATGCCAGAGGTCGAAGCCGAGGAACTCGAGCAAGGCGCAGATGCGATCCTCCTGCCCCGGCTCGAGCATGCCGCTCAGCACCGAATAGCGCGCGTCGAGCGCCATGCCGATCGCAACCGCCTCGCCATGCCTGACGTGATGCCGGGTGATGCTCTCGAGCTTGTGCGCCGACCAGTGGCCGTAGTCGAGCGGACGCGCGCTGCCCGTCTCGAAGGGATCGCCACCGTGCGCGATCTGGCGCATGTGCAGCTCCGCGCATCGGCGGATCATGGTGGCCATCGCCTCGCGCTCGAAGGTGGCCAGGTGCTCGGAGTGCTGCTCCAGCCACGCGAAGAAACCGGCGTCGCGAATCAGCGCGACCTTGACCGCCTCGGCCATGCCCGCGATCTTGTCGCGGTCGGGCAGGCTCATCGCGAAGTCGAGATCGTTCAGCACCGCGAACGGCGGCGCGAAAGTCCCCACGAAGTTCTTCACGCCGTGCAGGTTGACGCCGTTCTTGACGCCCACTCCCGAGTCGTTCTGGGCCAGGACCGTGGTGGGAACGCGAACGTGCCGGATGCCGCGGTGCGTGGTGGCCGACACCAGCCCGACCGCATCGAGCACGGCCCCGCCCCCGATCGCCTCGACGCAGGAGTGGCGGTCGATGTGGAAGTCGAACAGCGACTGCTGGATCGCCTCGATGAAGTGCAGGTCGGCCTTGATCTTCTCGCCGCCGGGCACCAGCACCGGCTTGCAGACGAGCTCCAGGGCGTCGGCGTGCCCTGCCACGTAGGCCTGCACCTGGTCCGCCAGCTCGGGCCTCGCGGCAGCGAGGCCGTCGTCGACGAAGACGATCAGGCGGTGCCGCTTGTGCGGCTCGAGCCGGGCGATCGCGTCGCGCAGCGCGGCGTTCTCGGGCGCGAACAGGTTCTCGGTGAACACCACCGGGAACTCGAAGGGCACGGAAAAGCGCTGCCAGACCGTCTGCTTCTCGACCGCCGACCTCGTGATTGGGATGCTCATCGCTGCCGCCCTGTGGTTCCGGCCGCGCGGCGGCCGCTTTCGATCGACATTGTGTACGAACAGACGAGGATGGAGAATGCGCTCACGGCCGGCGCGACCGGCCTGTACAACCGGAGACTTTCGCCGCCATGCGCTACCTGAACGTCCTGTTGGGAACCCTGATGCTCGCCTTCGTCGCGGTCCAGTACAACGACCCCGACGGCCCGCTGTGGATGGCGATCTACTCGGTCCCGATGATCTGGGCCTTTATCGCCGCCTTCCGCCTGCCCCTGCTGCGCACGCCGCTCGGCAACCGCCTGCTGCAGCTCAGCGTGCTGGCTGGCGTTGCCGCAGTCGCGTACTACTGGCCGCAGATGCCGGGTTTCTGGCACAAGGAGGTCTGGTGGAACGAGGAAACCGCGCGCGAAGGGATGGGCGTGATGCTTCTCCTGA
>MEEC01000148.1 GCA_001724315.1 Lautropia sp. SCN 70-15
GGGATCGCTCGGACAGCGCCCTCGCTGATCGCCGGCTCCTACGGTAGCCCGCCGCTTGCCGAAATGTCCGGCTCCGGCCCCGCCGGCGGCCCCCGGACCTCGACCTTGCGGACTGCCACGCGTTGCGCGAGGCGCTCGCCTTGCTCGCGCGCGACGCCGTACGGGCCGCTCAGATCCTTTGGCCAACCATTGGCTGATGCCCGTTCACGGGCGGGGCGCGGCCGCATGCGCCGACGTTTCGAGGCGCGGTGCCGGAATGGCGCGCGCATGCGCGTGTGCGCTGGCGCGGGAGCGCAGCGAAGACCCGACGCGCGAAGCGCGAGCGGAACGCTGTCCGAGGACCGCCTCCGGCGGGCCGAGTTGCGTTCCGCGGTCGGGGCTGAGCGTCCGCGCGACCAAGCGTTTCCGCGAAGCGGACAGCGCACCCGCGCATGCGCGCGCCATTCCGGCCTCGCGCCCGCCCTGACGAACAGAAGCGGCCGCGCCCCGAACGAAAATCCGTCAGCCGCCCTTCTTCCGCCAGCGCCACACGTGCATCGGCGGAATGTTCAGGAACTCCATCCGCTCGTACTCCGGCGCGCCGAACACCTGCCGCGCGTGGCGCGCGACCACGTCGCGGAACTGGTAGGCGACGAAGCAGCCGCCCGGGGCGAGCGCCTCGCGGACGGCTTCGACGATGCGCAGGCCGAGATCGGCGGGCATCGTGGAAAAGGGGATCCCGGAGATCACCGCCTGGGGCGACTTCTGCCGATAGGCGGCCAGGGTCTCGACGATGTCCTCGGCGCTGCCCTGGTGGACCACCAGCCTGGGGTCGTGAACCGCGTTGCGCACGTGGTCGGCGAACAACCCGTCGAGCTCGATCGCCATCAGCGCCGAGCCGGCCGGCATGGCCTTCAGGAAGGCCCGCGTGGTGCCGCCGGTGCCGGGCCCCAGTTCGACGACCGAATCGGCCACGGCGAGGCCGGCGACGTGGACCAACCTTCGCTCCATGAAGCGCGAGCTGGGGATGACCGAGCCCACGCCCTTGGGCTCACGCAGGAAGCCTTGCAGGAAGGTCAGTTTTTCGTCGCGATGCGGTCGTGCCGCATGGTCGCCCTGGATGATGGTTTCGTTGTCCCCTGCCAAATCCGTTCGCGGCGATCGAGATGACACGCGGCTCTCCTGTCTGTCGTTCTTGGCATCAGCCGCGCGACGGCCTGCGCTCGATGCCGTCCGGCTTCGCAATCAATACCACGTCGGCGGGGCGGCTCGCAAACAGGCCCACGGTCACGACGCCCGGCCACTGGTTGATGCGGGTTTCCATGGCGACCGGGTCGTCGATGCGAAGCCCGGCCACGTCGAGAATCAGGTTGCCGTTGTCGGTCACGAAGCCCGCCCGCTCGCGCGGCTGGCCGCCCAGTTCGCGCAACCTGGCCGCGACCAGCTCGCGGGCCATCGGGATGACCTCGACCGGCAGCGGGAAGGCGCCCAGCCGCTCGACCAGCTTGGTCGCGTCGACGATGCAGACGAAGTGCCCGCTGGCCGCCGCGACGATCTTCTCGCGGGTCAGCGCGCCGCCCCCGCCCTTGATCATCCGCAGGCCGGCGTCGATCTCGTCGGCGCCATCCACGTAGACCGGGATGGGCCTGCCGGCCGCCACGACATCGTTCAGCTCCAGGACTTCGATGCCGCGCTCGCGCAGGCGCGCGCTGCTCTTCTCCGAGCTGGACACGGCGCCGGCGATCCGCTCGCGCCGCTCGCCGAGGTAGTCGATGAAGAAATTGACGGTGGAGCCGCTGCCGACGCCGACGATGGCGCCGTCGACGAGTTCGTCGAGCGCGGCGCGGGCCGCGGCCCGCTTGAGTTCGTCCTGATTCATCCTCGAAGTCTAGCCGATTGCGCTTCGGCAATCCTTCTCCGGCTTCCGAAGCGGAATGCGACAATTCGCAGCATGTGGAAGCGACTGTCGGCCCTCTGGCTCCTGGTGCGCGGCGACGCGAAGACCCTCTGGCGCGCGCTGCGCCATCCCGACGCGCCGTTCTGGCTCAAGGCCGGCACGGCGCTGCTGCTGCTCTACCTGGTCTCGCCGATCGACCTGCTGCCGGAGCTCACGCTTCCGTTCCTGGGTCTCGTCGACGACCTGGTGCTGATCCCGGCCGCGATCCGCTGGATGCTCAACCGGCTCCCTTCCCGGCTGCGCGAGGATCTCGCCGCGACTGCAAGGAAGAATCCCGCGCGCTGACCAGGCGCCATCCGGCTGGCCCGCGCGTCCGCACACCAACGACGGAGCACACGACTTGGACTTCTCGCTTTCCCCCGAGCTGATCGCGCTGCGCGATCGCACCCGCCAGTTCATCGCCGAGCAGGTGATCCCGCTCGAGAACGACGCGCGCCAGGATTCGCACGGCCCCGGCGAGGACTTGCGCCAGGAGCTGATCGGCCGCGCCCGCGCCGCGGGCCTGCTGACCCCGCACGCCTCGAAGGAGATGGGCGGCATGGGCCTGTCGCACGTGGCCAAGGCGGTGGTCTTCGAGGAAGCCGGCTACTCCTGGCTCGGCCCGACCGCGCTGAACATCCACGCGCCGGACGAAGGCAACATCCACCTGATGGAGGAGGTGGCCACGCCCGCGCAGAAGGCGCGCTGGCTGCGCCCCCAGGTCGAGGGCCGCACCCGCTCCTGCTTCGCGATGACCGAACCGGCCCCCGGCGCCGGCGCCGATCCGTCCATGCTGGCAACCACCGCAACGCGCGACGGCGACGATTACCTCATCAACGGCCGCAAGTGGTTCATCACCGGCGCCGAGGGCGCCCACTACGCGATCGTGATGGCGCGGATGGAGGACGGCTCGGCCACCATGTTCCTCACCGACATGGGCCGCCCCGGCATCGTGCTCGAGCGCAACATGGACGCGATGGACCGCTGCTTCGCGGGCGGCCACGGCGTGCTGCGCTTCGAGAACCTGCGGGTGCCCGCGGCGGACATCCTGGGCGAGCCCGGCAAGGGCTTTCGCTACGCGCAGGTGCGGCTCGCGCCGGCCCGCCTCACCCACTGCATGCGCTGGCTCGGCCAGGCACGCCGCGCGCACGACATGGCGGTCGAGTACGCGAGCCGCCGCCAGGCCTTCGGCAAGCCGCTGGCCGAGCACGAGGGCGTGGGCTTCATGCTGGCCGACAACGACATGGACCTGCACACCGCCCGGCTGCACATCTGGCACACCGCCTGGCTGCTCGACCAGGGGCAGAAGTGCAACTTCGAGTCCAGCCGCGCCAAGGTGGTCTGCTCCGAGGCCGAGTGGCGCGTGGTCGACCGCTGCGTGCAGATCCTGGGCGGCCAGGGCGTGACCGCCGAAACCCCGGTGATGCGCATCTTCACCGACATGCGCGCCTTCCGGATCTACGACGGCCCGAGCGAGGTGCACCGCTGGAGCATGGCGCGCAAGATCGTGCAGGGCGCCGAGCGGGCGCGGAGCCCGCATTGAGCGACGCCGCGGCATTGATCGCCGCGCTGGGCGACTGCGTCGGCGCCCCACACGTGCTGACCGGCGCCGACGACATGGCGCCCTACATCAGCGACTGGCGCGGCCGCTACGGCGGCGAGGCGCTGGCCGTCGTGCTGCCGGCCAGCACCGGGGAGGTCTCGGCAGTGGTGCGCGCCTGCGCCGCAGCCGGCGTTCGGGTCGTGCCCCAGGGCGGCAACACCGGCCTGGTCGGCGGCGCGGTGCCGATGGGCGCCCGGATCGCCGACGGCAACGCGCCGGTCGTGGTCGCGCTGCGCCGGATGAACCGGATCCGCGACGTCGACCCGCTCGGCAACACGCTGGTCGCCGACGCCGGCTGCGTGCTCGAGACGATCCAGCAGGCGGCCGACGCGCACGACCGGCTCTACGGCGTGAGCCTGGGCGCCCAGGGCTCCTGCCAGATCGGCGGCAACGTGTCGACGAACGCCGGCGGCACCGGCGTCCTGAAGTACGGCAACACCCGCGAGCAGGTGCTGGGGCTCGAGGTGGTGCTGCCCGACGGCCGCGTGTGGGACGGCCTGCGCCGGCTGCGCAAGGACAACACCGGCTACGCGCTCAAGCAGTTGTTCATCGGCGCGGAAGGCTCGCTGGGCATCGTGACCGGCGTGGCGCTGCGCCTGCATCCGAAGCCCGCCGCGATCGCCGCCGCCTGGCTGACCGTCGACACGGTCCACGACGCACTGGCGGCGCTGGAACTGCTGCAGGCCATGGCCGGCGAGCGGATCGCCGGCTACGAGCTGCTGAACCGGGCCGAGCTGGAGACGGTCGTCGCGCAGTTTCCGGACGTCCGGCTGCCGACCGATCCCAAAGCGCCCTACGCAGTGCTGGTCGAGCTGGCCGACACCTGGGCGCGCGCCGATCTCTCGGGCCTGCTGGAAGACGCGCTGGGCCGCCTGGCCGAAGCGGGAAAACTGCGCGACGCCGCGATTGCGGCCAGCGAGGCGCAGCGGCAGGCCTTCTGGTTCATCCGCCACTCGATCGCCGAGGCCAATCGCAAGTCCGGCATGGGACTGGCCTGCGACGTGGCGGTGCCGGTGCGCGCGCTGCCCGAGTTCATCGACCGCGCCAGCCATGCGGTGAGGGCGCGCTGGCCGAACGCCACGATCGTGCTGGCCGCCCACATGGGCGACGGCAACGTTCACTTCATCCCGCGCTTCACGTTCGAGGACTGGCAGGGGCTCGAGGATCCCTCCGCCTTCGCGGACACCGTGCGCGCGGTCGTGCACGACGAGGCTGCCGCCCTGGGCGGGACCTTCAGCGCCGAGCACGGGATCGGCCGCGTGCTGCCGGGGGAACTGGCGCGACTGCGCTCGCCGCTGGAGCTCGAGCTGATGCGCCGGGTGCGCGATGCACTGGACCCGGCGGGGACGATGAACCCGGTGATCCTGGGCGGCGGCTGACCCCGCCGTCCCCGCGAGGCCCGCGCAGCGCGCGACGCCCGCTGCGCGCCGACTCAGCGCACGACGAAGTCGATCACGATGGCACCGGCCTCGCGCTGCAAGTAGCTGATGTCGACGTTCTCGCCGTAGCGGGCGCGAAGCTGCTCGAGCAGCGGCAGCGGATCGTGGTCGTTGACGAAGCGCATGGTCTCGCCCGGCCGCAGCGAATCGAGCGCGCCGAAGATCGCCGCGTGGCGGAAACGCTTGGCCACGCCCCGCGCATCGAAGGGGTAGACGGCAGTCGGGGAAAGGTGCAGGTGGGCTTGCGACATGATCGGGCTCTCTCGGATTCGATGGACGAGGATCGGTGGATCGTCAGTTCGATGCCGCGACAACAAGCCACTGCAATGCGCCGGCGAGGTATAACATGCATCGTCTGTGCATGTATATTAGACCTCGCGATGCCCGCCACGCAAGCCCGCGCGCGGACGCACCTGGACGCCCGATCAGCCCGAGCGCCTGGGCGGCGCGCGCTTGCGGCTCACCGGCGGAGCGATCTTCGCCAGCACGGGCACGCTTGAGGCGCGGCCCGCCGCGCCGCGAGGCTTCGGCAGCGGCGTCGTGATGTCGGCCAGCGTCGCGCCGTCGAGCTCCCTGAAGTAGGCCGCCAGCGCGCCTTCGAACAGGTGCCTGAGGCGGCAGGTCGGCGTCAGCGTGCAGGTGTTGGTGCGGCCGTCGAAGCACTCGACCAGCCGGAAGTCCGTTTCGGAGCGCCTCACGATGTCGCCGACGCGGATCTCGTCGGGCGCCCTGGACAGGCGCAGCCCGCCGCCCCGGCCGCGAATCGTCTCGAGGATCCCCTGGTTGGCGAGGTCGCTGACGATCTTCATCAGGTGGTTCTTCGACAGGCCGTGGCGCTCCGCCAGCTCGCCGACAGTGACGAGGCGGTCGGCATTGGCCGCGCAGTACATCAGCACGCGCAATGTGAAGTCGGTGTATTCGGCGAGTCGCACGGGCCTCCTCGATGCAGCATGCCGCCGATTGCCCCACGGGTCGCGGCGCCATAACATGTCTGACACTCGCATCTTATCGGATGCGCTCCGCCTGACAATCATTTTCGCGCCGAGGGCCGCCATGTCATCCGAACGGTCACTGGACGAGTCCATCCTCGAGCAGCTCGCAGAAGCCGTCGTCTTCGCCGACCGAGGCGGCGTCATCCGCCGATGGAACGCCGCCGCGACCGCGATGTTCGGCTTCACCGCCGCCGAAGCGATCGGGCAGCGGCTGGACCTGATCATTCCGGAGCACCTGCGCGAGGCCCACTGGCGCGGCTTCGACCTTGCCGTTGCGCAGGGCCGGACCCGGCTCGGCGGCCGTCCCACCCTCACCCGCGCCCTGCACCGGTCCGGGCGCAAGCTCTACGTGGAGATGAGCTTCGCGCTGGTCGTGGACGGCGGCGGCGTGGCGCAGGGATCGGTGGCGGTGGCGCGCGACGTCACGGAGCGCGTCGAGCGCGACAAGTCGGCGAGGACGGGCGCCACGGCCTGGCGCTGACCGGCTCGCTTTGATCGACCGGCTCGCTTTAAAGATGCATATTGCATATTGCTTTAAACCTGAAGTCTGATTAACATGCATCAAACTTACTTCTTTAAACGACCCGCCTGAGCCGCCCTCCCACGTCGATCCGATGCCAGCCCCTGACGAAACCACCCCGCCAGCCGGCGCCCT
>MEEC01000149.1 GCA_001724315.1 Lautropia sp. SCN 70-15
ATCATCGGGTGGGCGCCAGCCCGCTTGCGCGCCTCGGCCAGCGCCTCCCGCGCCCGCTCCGGATCGCGCTGGGCGTTGCGCACCGTGGCCAGGCCGAACCAGCCGGCGGCCTCGTCGATCGTGCGCTTGCGCAGCTGGCGCTCGAAGGTGGCCGCCGCCCTTGCCAGCGCGTCGACGTCGCTGCCGGCCAGCGCCCGCAATTTGGCCTGCACCAGCAGGAAGTCCATGCTGTCGGCGTGCTGGCGGTAACGGGTCTCGCGCAGCCGGTTCTGGATGTCGGCCATCCGCTCCGAGGTGACCGGATGGCTGCGCAGGTAGTCGGGCGCGCCGTTCTCGTAGAGCCGGCCGGCCTGCTGCAACCTGCCGAGGATGGCGACCATGCCGTTGGCGTCGTAACCGCCCTCGCGCAGCATGTCCAGGCCGATCCGGTCGGCCTCGCGTTCGGCCTCTCGCGAGAAGCCCAGCATCTGCTGCTGGGCCACGGTGCTGCCCAGCGAGGCGACGCCCATCGCGGCCTGCGGGTTCGAGGTCGCGGCCAGCGCGGCGAGCACCAGCGAGGCCAGCATGACCACCGAGGCCTGACGGTCGCGCGCCAGCATGCGCGCGATGTGGCGCTGCGTGACGTGGCCGATCTCGTGGGCGATCACCGAGGCCAGCTCGGATTCGCTCTGGGCCGCCACGATCAGGCCGCTGTGCACGCCGATGAATCCGCCGGGCAGCGCGAAGGCGTTCAGCGTGCCGTCGCGGATCAGGAAGAGCTCGAGGCTGTAGCCGGCCGCGGGCGCGGTCGACGCGAGCCGGGCGGCGAAGGCGTTCAGCCAGTCGGTGACCTCGGCATCGTCGGCGATCACCCGCTCGCGGTGCATGTCGCGAACGATCTGCTCGCCGATCCGGCGCTCCATGGTCGGCGAGAGTTCTTCGGCCCCCGCGTCCCCCAGGCGCGGCAGGTTGGCCGACTGTGCCAGCGCGACCGGTTGCGCGAGCGCGACCGCGCCAGCGACCAGCGCGGCCGCCGCTCGCCGGAGCGCGGCTGTGGAGAATTTCGAAAGGAATCCCGGACTCAATGCTCGACCTCGCCGCGCCGCCGCCGGCCCCATTGCCCGGCCGCCTGCGGCGCATCGCATTGTTATGATAGTTGCCGGACGAAGTCGACCCATGAAACAGACACTTACCCATTTCGATGCCGCCGGCCATGCCCACATGGTCGACATCGCCGACAAGGCGGTCACCCACCGCGTGGCGGTGGCGCAAGGCAGCATCCGCATGAAGCCCGAGACCCTGGCGCTGGTGAAGAGCGGCAGCGCGAAGAAGGGCGACGTGATCGGCATCGCCCGCATCGCGGCGATCCAGGGCGCCAAGCGCACCGCCGACCTGATCCCGCTCTGCCACCCGATCCCGATCACCCGGGTCGCCGTGGAATTGGAGATCGACGAGGCAGCCAGCGCCGTGCGCTGCACCGCCACCGTGGAGTGCGACGGCAAGACCGGCGTGGAAATGGAGGCGCTGACCGCGGTCCAGGTCGGCCTGCTCACCGTCTACGACATGTGCAAGGCCGCCGACCGGGGCATGGTGATCGAGCAGGTGCGCCTGCTCGAGAAGCACGGGGGCAAGAGCGGGAGCTTCGTGGCGGCCTGACGCGGGGCTCGGCCCGCAGGTCAATCCTCGGCGTTGCCTGACGAGGGTTCGTTCACGACGTGCATGCTCTCCGTCGGGTCGAGGGCCGGCACGCTGCGAAGGTAAAGCGTGTCACGACTGAAGTCCTGGCCCTCGGGCCATTCCACGTGGCCCGCCACGACGCGCACCCGGCCGAAATACTGGGTGTTTGCCAAGCCGGCAAAGATCCCCTTTTCGAGGTAAGGAGAGACGTCGAAAACCCGCTGCTCGCCGTTGCTGAAGTTCAACAGAAGCCGGAAACGAGAAAGCGGGACGACGCCTGTCACACGGGGACTCATGCGCAACTCCTCAACGCAGCGGATCGATCCCGAAGATTTGCTGCCCCTCGATTGCCAGCCTCCATCTCACCATACTCCACATGAAAATGCGGCTCGTGGTGACGATCGGTGTCGAAAAAGTACATTCGGACTATCAAGCCGAAGAACATCGAGATGACCGGCATCGGAACTCCCAGGGTGTCGTGAGGCTTTGCTGCGGTGGCCCCGCCCCTTCCCAGGATGCTCGGTGCTTCGATCGGGATTGCATATCGTCCAAAAGGCTTGCTCCCTTCAGCCGAGCGGAGCCCGTCGACGAGGTCCGGCCCGGATCGGCGCTGCGCGCGGTCGGCCCCGCCGCGCCGAACGTCGGCTCGCGCTTTGCGCGCCGCCCCGCCCGTGGTCGGATGCCAGGCGCAGCACGCAGGCGATCCGGAACCCGCCGCGACGCCCCCCGAACCCATGACCGACCCGCTCGAACCAGGAACTCCGAGATGAAGCGCTTCCTCTTCGCGGCCGCGCTGGCCGCCGTCACGACGCCGGCATTCGCGACCGATGTCGGCGTGTCGGTCAGCATCGGCCAGCCCGGCTTCTACGGCCGGCTCGACATCGGCAACTTCCCGCGGCCCCGGCTGATCTACGCCGAGCCGATGATCATCGAGCCGGTGCCGGTCGGCGTCGTCCGGCGTCCGGCCTACCTGCACGTGCCGCCGGGTCACGCGAAGAACTGGCGCAAGCACTGCCACAAGTACGGCGCCTGCGGCCAGCCGGTCTACTTCGTCGACGAGGGCTGGTACAACGACGTGTACGCGCCGCGCTACCGCGAGCAGGCCCGGGTGCGCCACGCGGGCGCGCGCGACGATCGCCGGGTGGAGTACCGCGGCGACTACCGTGACGACCGGCGCGACTACCGCGACGATCGCCGCGACGACGATCGCGGCCGCGGCAAGGCCCGGGGCGACGATCACGGCAAGGGCAACGGCAAGGGCCGCGGCCACGATCGCTGAGCCGGGTCAGAAGCCGTTGCGGGCGCCCGAGTCGATGTCCTGCCGGCCGATGACGCCGTAGACCTGGTTGCGCCGAGCCGCGCCGCCGCAGACCAGCACCGCCTCGGCGCGACGATCGTCCAGCGCGGCGCGCGCCTCGCGCAGCGTGGCGTGCAGCGCCACCGTGGCGAAGGCCGGCAGCTTTCCGGGCAGCGCCAGGGGCGCCGCCTGCGCGCCCGGGTCCGCGGCTGAGCCCGATTCGTCCTCGCCCGGCAGCCCGAGCGCCCCGGCGGCCAGCACGCCGACCACCGCGTCGCCGTCGACCACCACCAGCCAGTCCGGCCTGCCGACCAGCGCGCGATCCAGCGCCGCGGCATCGGCGTTGCGCTCCACGACCGCGTAGCGCCGGCTCATCACCGCCCCGACACCGGTGCGCTCGAGCGCCTGGGCAACCGGATCGAAGCGGAAGTCCATGCCCCGCGAGCGCAGGATGGACACGAACATCGGGTCCTGGCGGAAGACCACCCGCGCGACCAGGAAGGCGGTGATCACCGCGACCATGCCGGGCAGCATCGTGTTGGGGTTGGCGGTCAGCTCCAGGATCGCCATCAGCGCGGCCAGCGGCGCCTGCAGGCTGGCGCCCATCATCGCCACCATGCCGAGCGCCGCGTAGAAGGCCGGCGAGGCGCTGGCATCGGGCACGATGGCGTGGCCGACGATGCCCAGCGCGCCGCCCGCGGTGGCGCCCATCACGATCATCGGACCGATCAGCCCGCCCGGCAGGCCCAATCCGCCGCAGGCGATCGTGGCCACCAGCTTCATCACCGCGATCAGCGCCAGCGCGCCCAGCCCGATGCCGCCGATCAGCGTGAGCTGCACCGTGTCGTAGCCCAGGCCCATGATCTCGGGGGCGACCAGCGCGCACAGGCCGCAGAAGGCGCCGGCGAGCGTGGTGCGCAGCACCAGCGGCAGGTGGCGAAAGCGCTGGTCGACCTTGCGCACGCCGGCCACGTAGGCAGCCGCCATGCAGCCGATCACCGCGCCCAGCAGCACGACCCAGGGCAGTTCGAGCAGCGAGACCAGTTGCAGTTCGGGCACCGCGAAAGCGGGGTCCGGGCCGTAGACCAGCCGACTGAGCGAGGTGGCCACGACCGCGGAGAGGATCACCGGCGCGAAGCCGAGCAGCGTGTACTCGAGCATCACGACCTCCATCGCGAACACGACGCCCGCGATGGGGGTGTTGAACGAGGCGGCGATCGCGCCGGCCACGCCGCAGGCGACCAGCGTGCGGATGCTGTTGTTGGGCAGGCGCATCCACTGGCCCAGCAGGCTCGCGCTGGCCGCCCCGACGTGAATCACCGGGCCCTCCCGGCCGACCGAGTGCCCGGACACGATCGAGATCGCGCCGCCGAAGAACTGCAGCACCGCGTTGCGCCAGGGCATTCGCCCGCCTTGCGAGGCCAGCTGCGCCATCACGTGCACCGGCCCGACCTGGCGGGCGCCCACGGCGAACATCCTGAACAACAGGCCGATCGCGAGGCCGCCGGCAATGGGCAGGCCCAGCCGCCATTCCCAGGACAGCGCCTCGAAGCGCTCGGCGTTCGGCATGACGCCGGCCAGCACCAGGCTCCACTCGGTGAGGAGGCGGAAGGCGACGATGACCGCGCCGGTGACCGCGCCGGCGGCCACGCCGAGCAGCGACAGGCCGAGCAGCGCGTCGGCGCTCGACAGGTAGACGCGGAAGTCGTCGAAGGCCGCGCGCAAGGCGACGACGCCTGCCCGCCCGCGCTGCCGCGCGGCGCGGGGTTCAGGCTGCTTGTCGACTGAAGGCTCTTCCGAGGGCAAGGCTCTCCCCTGCAAGGACGGGCGCGCGGCCCGGCTGGACAAGCCCCGATGCTAACCGGCCCCGGGCCGCCCCTGCGTGTCCAGGCGCTCCATGTTGTCGAGCAGCTTGAGCAGGTAGTGGATCGCGTGGGTCATGTCGTCGACCGAGAAGCCTTCCAGGGCCCGGGCGTAATAGGCCTCGATCTTGGGCTGCGCGAGCATGGTCCAGACGCGTCGCCCGGAGGACGTCATGGTGATGCGCCGCGCGCGGCGGTCCTGCCCGTCGGGCGCGCTGGCGAGGTGGCCGTCGCGCTCCATCCGGCCGATCAGGCCCGAGAGGTTCTGGCGGCTGACCATCAGGTAGCGCGCGAGTTCGTTGACGGTCATGCCGCCGCCCGCCTGCGGCCTGGACAAGGCCCCGAGCACCGCCCACTGCTGGGTGGTGAGCCCTTCTTCCTCCACCGCCCGCGTGCCGGTTTTATGCAACATATTGGCGCACTGGTAGAGGCGAAAGAACAGCCGGTTGGCGAGGTCCATGCGCGCGGCATCGATCGCGCCACCCGCTGACCTCCGCGCGGATTCTTGTTTGGTCTTTTCAGTCTTCACAGCACGGTTCCTGGTCGTCGCCCACCCACCCGGACCGGAAGGGGTCCGACGGAAAGCGCTTGTGTTGATGGATCATATACGTCAATATATTTACGCACAATCCCGAAACAGACTTCGGTTCCCGGCCAGGACGCGCCGCGGAGCCCCATCCATGCAGGAGGAACCCTTGAACGCATTCGAAGGCAAGACCGTGATCGTCACCGGCGGCGGCGGCGGCATCGGCGGGGCGACCTGCCGCCGCTTCGCGAAGGCCGGCGCCCGGGTCGCGGTGCTCGATCGCAACCCCGAGGCTGCCGGCGCGGTGGCCCGCGAGATCCAGGCCGCCGGCGGCACCGCTGCCGCGATCACCTGCGACATCACCGACCGCGCCAGCGTCGATGCGGCGGTGGCGGCCGCAACCGCGCAACTGGGCCCGATCGACGTGCTGGTGAACAACGCCGGCTGGGACATCTTCAAGCCCTTCACCAAGACCGAGCCCGCCCAGTGGGACAAGCTCATCGCGATCAACCTGGTCGGCGCGCTGCACATGCACCACGCGGTGCTGCCCGGCATGGTCGAGCGGCGGCGCGGCCGAATCGTCAACGTGTCGTCGGATGCTGCGCGCGTGGGCTCCTCGGGCGAGGCGGTCTACGCCGCCTGCAAGGGCGGGCTGGTCGCATTCTCCAAGACCATCGCCCGCGAGCACGCTCGCCACGGCATCACGGTCAACGTGGTCTGCCCCGGCCCCACCGACACCGCGCTGTTCGCCGACTACAAGGAAGGCGCCGGCAACCCCGAGAAGCTGGTCGAGGCCTTCACCCGCTCGATCCCGCTGGGCCGCATCGGCCAGCCCGACGACCTGCCCGGCGCGATCCTGTTCTTCGCGAGCGACGACGCGGCCTACATCACCGGACAGGTGCTGAGCGTCTCGGGCGGCCTCACCATGGCTGGTTGAGGACGTACGGGCAAACCTACTGCGCGGCCCGATGCGAATCCATCACACCATCAGAACGGAACGAGACATGAACTACGAAGACATCCTGTACGAAGTGCGCAACGGCGCGGCCTGGATCACGATCAACCGGCCGGAGAAGATGAACGCCTTCCGGGGCAAGACCTGCGACGAACTGATCCACGCGATCAACCGCGCGGGCTACGACCGCGAGATCGGCTCCATCGTGCTGGCCGGCGCCGGCGAGCGCGCCTTCTGCACCGGCGGCGACCAGTCGGCCCACGAGGGCCAGTACGACGGCCGCGGCACCATCGGCCTGC
>MEEC01000150.1 GCA_001724315.1 Lautropia sp. SCN 70-15
ACCGCCTTGATCAGCTCGGCCACCAGCTCGGCGCGGGCGCGGTGCGTGGTCGCCACGCCGCGCGCGGGCCGCAGCCGGTGCCCGGCCACCGCGGTGAGCACGGCCTGCACGTCTTCGGGCAGCACGTGGTTGCGGCCGTCGAGCAGCGCCCAGGCGCGGGCCGCCTGGATCAGGCCCAGGCCGGCGCGCGGGCTCAGGCCTTCGGCCAGGGCGGCGCTGCGGCGGCTGTGCGTGAGCAGGTTCTGGATGTAGTCGATCAGCGGCGAGGCGCAGCGGATCTCTCGCACCAGCGCCTGCGCCTCGAGCAGCTGCGGCGGGGTCATCGCCGGCTGCAGCGTCTCGAGCAGCTCGCGCCGGTCCTGGCCCTCGAGGATGGCCCGCTCGGATTTCGGGTCCGGATAGCCCAGCTCGATGCACATCAGGAAGCGGTCGAGCTGCGACTCGGGCAGCGGGAAGGTGCCGATCTGGTCCTGCGGGTTCTGCGTGGCGATCACGAAGAACGGATCGGGCAGCGGATGCGCGCGGCCCTCGACCGAGACCTGCCGCTCCTCCATGGCCTCGAGCAGCGAGGACTGCGTCTTCGGCGAGGCCCGGTTGATCTCGTCGGCCAGCAGCACCTGCGAGAACACCGGGCCCGGGTGGAACACGAAGGCCGACTTGTCGCGATCGAACACCGTGACGCCGACCACGTCGGCCGGCAGCAGGTCGTTGGTGAACTGCACGCGCTTGAACTGCAGCCCGAGCGAGATCGACAGCGCGTGGGCCAGCGTGGTCTTGCCGACGCCGGGAAGGTCTTCGATCAGCAGGTGGCCGCGCGCCAGCAGGCAGGCCAGCGCGAGCCGGATCTGAGCCTGCTTGCCCACGACGACCGAACCGACCTGGGCGGCGACCGCCTGTATCCGCTCGAGCATCCGGGGAGATTCCAGTGGGGAAGGTCGGCCGAGTGTAAACCGCCGTCGCCGCCCCCCTGGTGCCGGAATTCGCGGGGTTTGGCCTTCGGCCGCGGCGCGCCGATAATCGGCTGTATTGCCGGCGCGAGCGGTGGCCGCGGTGCCGGTTCCGCAACCCAGTCCGATGGAGAAACGAGGATGTCCGCAGTGCCCTCAACCGCTTCCCACGGGAACGACGCGCCGGTGCTGGCCTCGCGCAACGGCGGCGTGCTCACGCTCACGCTGAACCGTCCCGCCCAGTTCAATGCGCTGTCGGCCGAGATGATGGCGGCGATGCAGATCGAGCTCGAGCGCGCGGCGGCCGACCCCGCGGTGCGGGTGGTGGTGGTGGCGGCGGCCGGCAAGGCCTTCTGCGCCGGCCACGACCTGCGCGAGATGCGCGCCGAGCCCTCGCTCGACTACTACCAGAAGCTGTTCGCGCAGTGCTCGCGAATGATGATGACCATCCAGCGGATGCCGCAGCCGGTGATCGCGCGGGTGCACGGAATCGCCACGGCGGCCGGCTGCCAGCTGGTCGCGATGTGCGACCTGGCGGTGGCGGCCGAGGGCGCGCGCTTCGCGGTGTCGGGCGTGAACCTCGGGCTGTTCTGCTCCACGCCCTCGGTCGCGCTGTCGCGCAACCTCGGCCGCAAGCAGGCCTTCGAGATGCTGGTCACCGGCGAGTTCATCGACGCCTGGGCGGCCAGGGAGAAGGGGCTGGTCAACGCGGTTGTCACGCCCGATCACCTCGATGCCGAGATCGGCAGGATCGCCGCATCGATCTGCGCCAAGCCCGCCGCGGCGATCGCGGCCGGCAAGGGGCTCTTCTACCGCCAGCTCGAGATGGGCATCGACGCGGCCTACCAGCTGGCCGGCCAGACCATGGCCTGCAACATGATGGACGAGTCGGCGCTCGAGGGCGTGCAGGCCTTCATCGAGAAGCGCGCACCGGACTGGAAGTGACGGAGGCGATCGCGCCCGACGTCGCCGGGGGCGCGGTCAGTCCCAGTCTTCGGCCAGCAGCTCGCGCAGCGCTTCGAGCCGGTCGGCGCCCAGGCGCTCGGCCAGGCGCTGCTCGATCTGTTCGATGATGCGCGCGCCGGCGCGGTTCACCTGCCGGCCTTTCTCCGTGTAGGTCACGATCTTGGCGTTTCGCCGCTCGGGGTCGTCCCGGACCTCCAGGATCCCGCGGCGGGCCAGCTCGGCCACGGTCTTGTGCACCGCCTGGCGCGAGATCGCCAGCCGCCGGGCGAGCTCGGCCATGCTGGCCGGCTTGCCCGCCATGTGCGCCAGCAGGCGGCTCTGGGCCGGCGTGATGTAGGCGTGCTCGCCGCTCTTCACGCCGCGCATGATCTCGCGCGCGAACCAGTCGGAGCGCGCGATCAGCAGCTGTTTCAGGTTGGCGGACACGATGGGTGGAGGCTCTCGATTCCCTGATCTCGGGCGTCAACCAAGGTTGACATGGCGATGTTGCACCGCGATAATCCTCGTGTCAACCAGGGTTGACAGGACGCAAACCCCTCGCCGGGCTCACCCCCTGTAAAATCGACCCTTTCCCTTCCAACCGACTCCGTGAGGCCTCGATGAAGATTCTCGTCCCCGTCAAGCGAGTGGTGGACTACAACGTGAAGGTTCGCGTCAAGAGCGACCAGACCGGTGTGGACATCGCCAACGTCAAGATGTCGATGAACCCGTTCGACGAGATCGCTGTCGAAGAGGCCGTTCGCTTGAAGGAGAAGGGCGTGGCCACCGAGATCGTGGCCGTGTCCTGCGGGCCCGCCGCCTGCCAGGAGACCCTGCGCACCGCGATGGCCATCGGCGCCGACCGCGGCATCCTGGTCGAGACCGACGCCGAGCTGCAGCCGCTGGCGGTGGCCAAGCTGCTCAAGGCGCTGGTCGACAAGGAGCAGCCGCAGCTGCTGATCCTGGGCAAGCAGGCCATCGACGACGATGCCAACCAGACCGGCCAGATGCTGGCCGCGCTGGCCGGCATGCCGCAGGCCACCTTCGCCTCGAAGGTCGAGATCGCCGACGGCAAGGCCAAGGTGACCCGCGAGGTCGACGGCGGCCTGGAGACGGTCGAGATCTCGCTGCCCGCGGTGGTCACCACCGACCTGCGCCTGAACGAGCCGCGCTATGTCACGCTGCCCAACATCATGAAGGCGAAGAAGAAGCAGCTCGACAACGTGAAGCCGGCCGACCTGGGCGTGGACCCGGCGCCGCGCCTGAAGACGCTGAAGGTGACCGAGCCGGCCGGCCGCAAGGCAGGCATCAAGGTGGCCGACGTCGCCGCGCTGGTCGACAAGCTGAAGAACGAAGCGAAAGTGATCTGAGGAAGGGGCACGACATGGCAGCTCTTGTTATCGCCGAACACGACAACGCGACGCTGAAGCCGGCGACGCTGAACACCATCACCGCGGCCGCCCAGTGCGGTGGCGACGTCACCGTGCTGGTCGCGGGCGCCGGCTGCGACGGCGCGGCCCAGGCCGCCGCCCAGGTGGCGGGCGTGGCCAAGGTTCTGGTGGCCGACGCCCCGCACCTGGCCGACCAGCTCGCCGAGAACGTCGCCGCGCAGGCCGTGGCGGTGGCCGGCGGCTACTCGCACATCCTGGCGCCGGCCACGGCCTCGGGCAAGAACGTCCTCCCGCGCGTGGCGGCGCTGCTCGACGTGGCGCAGATCTCCGAGATCACCAGCGTCGAGTCGCCCGACACCTTCACCCGCCCGATCTACGCGGGCAACGCGATCGCCACGGTGCAGTCGGCCGATGCGGTCAAGGTGATCACGGTGCGCGGCACCGCCTTCGACGCCGCCGCCGCCACCGGCGGTTCGGCCGCCGTCGAGAAGATCGACGCGGTCGCCGATTCGGGCAAGTCGAGCTTCGTGGGCCGCGAGATCGCCAAGAGCGACCGGCCGGAGCTGACCGCCGCCAAGATCGTGGTGTCGGGCGGCCGCGGCATGGGCTCGGCCGAGAACTTCAAGCTGCTCGAGCCGCTGGCCGACAAGCTGGGCGCCGCGATGGGCGCCTCGCGCGCGGCGGTCGACGCCGGCTACGCGCCGAACGACTGGCAGGTCGGGCAGACCGGCAAGATCGTCGCGCCGCAGCTCTACGTGGCGATCGGCATCTCGGGCGCGATCCAGCACCTGGCCGGCATGAAGGACAGCAAGGTGATCGTCGCGATCAACAAGGACGAGGAAGCGCCGATCTTCGGCGTGGCCGACTACGGGCTGGTCGCCGACCTGTTCCAGGCCGTTCCCGAGCTGACCGAGAAACTGGGCTGAGGCCCGTCGCCGGGCGCGCGTCACGCGGCGCCGCCCGGCCAGGCAGATCGAGCGGCCGACCGGCGACGGATCGGCCGTTTTCATATCCGGATGGAGTGACACGATGTCGTTCAAGGCCCCGCTCAAGGACATGCTCTTCGCGCTCGAGCATGTCGCCGACCTGCAGTCCGTCGCGAAGCTGCCCGGCTTCGAGGATGCCGGGCTCGACACCGCCCAGGCGGTGCTCGAGGAGTGCGCAAAGTTAAACGAAGGCGTGGTCGCGCCGCTCAACTGGACCGGCGACACGCAGCCCTCCACGCTGAGCAATGGCGTGGTGAAGACCACGCCCGGCTTCCGCGAGGCCTTCAAGCAGTTCGCCGAGGGCGGCTGGCAGGGCGTCCAGCATCCGGTCGAGTTCGGCGGCCAGGGGCTGCCCAAGGCGATCGCCACGCCCTGCATCGAGATCCTCAACGCGGCCAACCTGTCCTTCGCGCTGTGCCCGCTGCTGACCGACGGCGCGATCGAGGCGCTGCTCACCGCAGGCTCCGACGAGCAGAAGAAGCGCTACGTGCCCAACCTGATCTCGGGCAGGTGGACCGGCACGATGAACCTGACCGAGCCGCAGGCCGGCTCGGACCTCTCGCTGGTGCGCGCCAAGGCGGTGCCGCAGGCCGACGGCAGCTACCGGGTCTTCGGCCAGAAGATCTTCATCACCTTCGGCGAGCACGACATGGCGGACAACATCGTCCACCTGGTGCTGGCCCGCACGCCCGACGCGCCAGAGGGCGTGAAGGGCATCTCGCTGTTCATCGTGCCCAAGTTCCTGTTCGACGACGCGGGCGAGCCGCTCAAGCGCAACGACGTCTGGTGCTCGTCGATCGAGCACAAGCTGGGCATCAAGGCCAGCCCGACCGCGGTGCTGATCTACGGCGACGGCAAGGGCGAAGTGGGCGAGGGCGCGATCGGCTACCTGGTCGGCGAGGAGAATCGCGGCCTGGAGTACATGTTCATCATGATGAACTCGGCGCGCTTCGCGGTCGGCATGCAGGGCGTGGCGATCGCCGAGCGCGCCTACCAGAAGGCCGCCGCCTACGCCAAGGAGCGGCTGCAGAGCCGCGACGTGGCCGGCTCGAGCGGGCCGGTGGCCATCGTCGAGCACCCGGACGTGCGCCGGATGCTGATGACGATGCGCGCCCACACCGAGGCGGCGCGGGCGCTGGCCTACCTGGCCGCGGCGCTGTCCGACGCCGGGCACCATTCGGGCGATGCGGCCGAGCGCAAGCGGAGCATGGCCGCCTACGAGTACCTGGTGCCGATCGTCAAGGGCTGGTCCACCGAGATGTCGCTCGAGGTCACCTCGCTCGGCGTGCAGGTTCACGGCGGCATGGGCTTCATCGAGGAGACCGGCGCGGCGCAGTACTACCGCGACGCGCGGATCCTGACCATCTATGAAGGCACGACCGCGATCCAGGCCAACGACCTGGTGGGGCGCAAGACCGCGCGCGACGGCGGCGCGGTGGCGAAGGGGCTGCTCGAGCAGGCGCGCGAAAGCGCGGCTTCGCTGTCCGCCAGCGCGAACGCCGACCTGCAGGCGATCGGGCGGCGGCTCTCGGCCGGTTGCGACGCGCTCGCGTCGGTGATCGAGTTCGTGGTGGCCAACTCGAAGTCCGATGTGCGAGCCGTGTTCGCCGGCAGCGTGCCCTACCTGAAGCTGGCCGGCATCGTGCTGTCGGGCTGGCAGATCGCCCGGGCGGCTCAGGCTGCCGCGTCGCGCCTGGAGTCGGGCGATGACGCCGGCTTCATGGCTGCCAAGATCGCGACCGCGCGCTTCCACGCCGACCACATCCTGAGTCAGGCGCCCGGCCTGGCGAGCTCGGTGGTCGACGGCGCGGCGGGTGTGCTGGCGCTGGAGAGCGAGCGCTTCTGAGCGGCGCGAGCGGCGCCTCGGACTCGGAGGCGCCGCAGCCGGGCCGATTCGAGCGGGGGCCGCGCGCGAGGCGTCAGCGAGCGATCAGCCCCCATTCGACCAGGCGATCGCGGGCCCGCGCGGCCAGCTCGCCGAAGTCGAGGCCGCCGCCTTCGGGCGCCGACATCCACACCGCCAGGAAGGCGCCCACGCCGGCGGCGAGCACCAGCAGGACCAGCAAGGGCGCGAGCCAGGCCGGGCTGCGCCTTGCCGGCAGCTCGATCGCCGGTGCGGGCCTGGCGCGCCGGACGACCGGCGCTTCGGGATCGCCCAGCCGGGGTTCGTTGCCGATCGGCCGCGCGGACGCCCGGATATCGCCCAGGCGGGGCTCCGTCGGGCCGGTTCCTCGCTTCGCCGGCGCGGGATCCGCACCGTTCGCGCGCAGCTGCGGTTCGGCCGCTTCCGG
>MEEC01000151.1 GCA_001724315.1 Lautropia sp. SCN 70-15
CTCGGCGGCGAGCCGGTGCGCGACCACCTCGAACTGCAGAACGCCCACTGCGCCGAGCAGCATCTGGCCGTCGTCGAAGCGGAAGACCTGGATCGCACCCTCGTCGCCGAGCTGCTCCAGCGCGGCGCGCAGCTGCTTGGCCTTCATCGGGTCGACCACTTCGATCGAGCGGAAGGCCTCGGGCGCGAACCAGGGCAGGCCGGTGAACTGCAGGTTCTCGCCCTGGGTCAGCGTGTCGCCGAGCCGCAGCGTGCCGTGGTTCGGGATGCCGATGATGTCGCCGGGCCATGCCTCGTCGACGATGTCGCGCCGCTGCGAGAGGAAGGTGACGACGTTCTGCGGTCGAAGCGTGCGCTTGGTGCGCGCGTTGACGATCGGCATGCCGCGCTCGAAGCGCCCGGAGCACACGCGAACGAAGGCCACGCGGTCGCGGTGCTGCGGGTCCATGTTGGCCTGCACCTTGAACACCACGCCGGTGAAGCCGTTCTCGGTGGGCTCGACCTCGCGCTGTTCGGCGTGCTTCGCGCCCGGCGGCGGGCAGAAGTCCACGATCGCGTCGAGCACTTCGCGCACGCCGAAGTTGTTGATCGCCGAGCCGAAGTAGACCGGCGTCTGGGTGGCCGCCACGAAGGCCTGCGGATCGAAGGGCTCGGAGGCGCCCTGGACCAGCTCGATCTCGGCCTCGGCCTGCGGCCACTCCGGCCCGAGCGCGGCCATGCCGGCAGCATCGTCGGGCGAGACGAAGCTCTCCTCGCCGACGCGATCCTCGCCGGCGCGGAAGATCCGCACGCGGTTCTCGCGCAGGTCGAACACGCCGCGGAAACGCGAGCCCATGCCGATCGGCCAGGTCAGCGGCACCGGCGTCATCCCGAGCTCGCGCTCGAGCTCGTCGAGCAGGTCGAGCGGCTCGCGGACCTCGCGGTCGAACTTGTTGACGAAGGTGACGATCGGGATGTTGCGGGCGCGGCAGATCTTCAGCAGCCGCATCGTCTGCGGCTCGATGCCGTTGGCGCCGTCGATCACCATCAGCGCGGCGTCGACCGCGGTCAGCACCCGGTAGGTGTCTTCCGAGAAGTCCTGGTGGCCCGGCGTGTCGAGCAGGTTGATCACGCAGTCGCGGTAGACGAACTGCATGACCGAGCTGGCCACCGAGATGCCGCGCTGCTTCTCGATCTCCATCCAGTCCGACGTGGCGAAGCGGCTCGCCTTGCGCGCGCGCACCGTGCCGGCGATCTGGATCGCGCCGGAGAACAGCAGCAGCTTCTCGGTGAGCGTGGTCTTGCCGGCGTCGGGGTGCGAGATGATCGCGAAGCTCCGGCGTCGGGCGACTTCGGTCTGGATGGACATCGGGGTACGTCTGGGCTGCGCAGGCCGAGGGCAGGATGCGACGCGGCAGCGCGGGAGGGTGGAAAACCCTTCAGTTTACCACTGAAGCGGCCGCCGGCCGGCTTGCCGCCGGCCTCGGGTCCTCAGCGGGGCCGGACCAGGTCGCCCCAGGCCTGCAGCGGGCCCAGCGGGTTCCGGGTGACCTGCCGCTCGTTCATCGCGGGCTGCCCGCCGTAGACCGCGAAGACGGCCTGGTCGTCGACGAACAGGATCGTGGCGGTGAAGGTCCAGCCGGTGCTCGTGACTTCGCGGCGGAAGTTGAACGAGTCGAGCCAGAAGTTGCCGGTGCGCTCGCGCTTGATCCGGCGCACCGCGATCGCGTAGCCGGTGCAGGTCTTGCCCGAGGTGAGGCAGCGCAGCACTCCCGGGTCGAGCTGCTCGGGCTGCGCGGCCGCCCCCGCCGAGAAGCGCTGGACGATGTCCGGATAGGCGAGCAGCGTGACCGAGGGGTTGTGGAGCGGGTCGATGCCCTGTGCAGCGAGCTCCGTGCGGGTGGTCTTGAAGGGCTCGATGCGTTCGATGGCGTCGCGCGCGTCGTCGAAGGTCTTCCAGGTGACCAGCGTGTCGTCCCGGGCGTCCGGGAGCAGCGACTGGCATGACGCCAATGTCAGGATGGCGGCCGCAGCGGCCAGGGTCCGGCCGAGGGCGCGGTCCGGTCGCGCGGCCGAGGGCGCGGGTGCGGGCGCCGCGAGGCGCGTCGAAAGTCGTGGCTGCACGGCGATTTGTGTTGCATCGCGGTCCGAAAGCCGGACAATATCGTTTTTTCACCCCCTGTGCCGCGCCTTGCGGCATGTCAAGCAAGCATTTGACTACTACATTCGATTCCTTCGGCTTGGCCGAACCCATCCTGCGGGCCGTCACCGAGCTCGGTTACCGCGAACCCACCCCGATTCAGGCCCAGGCGATTCCGATCGTGTTGCAGGGCCGCGACGTCATGGGCGCCGCCCAGACCGGCACCGGCAAGACCGCCGGATTCGCGTTGCCCATCCTGCAGCTGCTGATGAAGCACGCGAACACCAGCGCGTCGCCGGCGCGCCACCCGGTGCGCGCGCTGATCCTCGCGCCCACGCGCGAGCTGGCCGACCAGATCTTCGAGAACGTCCGCGACTACGCGAAGCACTCGGGGCTGCGCGCGGCGGTCGTGTTCGGCGGCGTGGACATCAAGCCGCAGATCGCCGAGCTGAAGAAGGGCGCCGAAGTGCTGATCGCCACGCCGGGCCGGCTGCTCGACCACGTGGGCCAGCGCACGGTGTCGCTGGCGCAGGCCGAGCTGCTGGTGCTCGACGAGGCCGACCGGATGCTCGACATGGGCTTCATGCCCGACATCCAGCGGATCATCAACCTGCTGCCGAAGAAGCGCCAGAACCTGATGTTCTCGGCCACCTTCTCGGGCGAGATCCGCAAGCTGGCCGAGAGCTTCCTGAAGGATCCGGTCTCGATCGAGGTCGCGCGTCGCAATGCCACCGCCGAGAACGTCGAGCAGACCGTGTACCGGGTGGCCGACGCCGATTCCAAGCGCGCGGCGGTCGCCAAGCTGATCAAGGACCGGACGCTGTCGCAGGTGATCGTGTTCACGAACACCAAGATCGGCGCCGGCCGGCTGGCGCGGCTGCTCGAGCGCGACGGCCTGAACGCAGCGGCGATCCACGGCGACAAGTCGCAGCAGGAGCGGCTCGCCACGCTGGAGGCCTTCAAGAAGGGCGAGACCAGCGTGCTGGTGGCTACCGACGTGGCCGCGCGCGGGCTGGACATCGCCGAGCTGCCGGCGGTCATCAACTACGACCTGCCGCACAACGCCGAGGACTACGTTCACCGGATCGGCCGCACCGGCCGCGCCGGGGCGAGTGGCGTCGCGCTGTCGCTGATGTGCGGCAGCAACGACGAGCGCCTGCTGGCCGACATCGAGAAGCTCATCAAGCGCGAGCTGAAACCGGTGCCGCTCGACGTGGGGCCGGTCGTTCGCGAACGAGGCGAGCGTCCCGAGCGCGGCGAACGCGGCGAGCGTTCGTCCCGCGGCAACCGGGCCGGGCATGAACGGCCCGCCCGCGGCGAGGAGTCCGGGCGTGCGCGTCGCCCGCGCGAGGCCCCGGCAGGTCTTCGGTCGGGCGCGCCCGCGTTGCGGGACGACCCGCTCTTTTCGCAGCCCTACGAGGCGCCCGAGCCGCCGGCCGCCACCGAGGCGGAGACCGAGCTCGTCGCCGCGGCGGCCGAGGCCGGTCGCCACGACCGCGGCGTGCGCGGCTCGATCACCGGGGCGCGTCGTTCGCGCAAGGTGGTGGCTGCGCTGCTGGGCGGGCTGGGCAAGCGCTAGCCAGTAAACCAGTGCGAGGCGCGCCAGGCGCGCGTCGCACGCCCCCAGAAGCCATCCAGCGACTTTCCGTTTTCCGGTCGCGTTCGCGTGTCGGCGACCAGGGGCTCGACCGTCGACAGCCCCAGGTGCCGCATCGCCGCGTGCAGCGCCTCCAGCGGCCGGCTCGCATCGACCGGCTCGGCGCCGTTCTGCTTCGACAGCTTCTCCCCGTCGGCGCCCGCCACCACCGGCAGGTGCAGGTAGCGCGGGGTGGGCAGCCCGAGCAGGCGCTGCAGCAGGATCTGGCGCGAAGTCGAGCCGATCAGGTCCTCGCCGCGCACGATGTCGGTCACGCCCTGCGCCGCGTCGTCCACGACCACGGCCAGCTGATAGGCCCACAATCCGTCGGCGCGCCTGAGCACGAAGTCGCCCACCTCGTCGGCCATCCGGTCCTCGAAGGCACGCCCGCTGCGATCGGTCCAGGCGACCACCGCATCGCCCACCCGTAGCCTCCAGGCGCGCGCGCTGCGCCCCGCGGGCATGCCCTTGCGGCAGGTGCCGGGGTAGACCAGTTCGCGGTTCCGTTCGCGCGCAAGTCCGGCGCGGCTCAGCGAGTCGGCGATCTCGCGCCGCGTGCAGGCGCAGGGATAGACCAGCCCGGCCGCGCGCAGCCGCTCGAATGCCTGCTGGTAGAGCGCACTGCGGCGGCTCTGGTATTCGATCGGCCCGTCGGGCGCGAAGCCGAGCCGACCGAGCGTGTCCACGATGCCCGCCGCGGCGCCCGGCACTTCGCGCGGCGGGTCGAGATCCTCGATTCGCAGCAGCCAACGCCCGCCGTGGGCGAGCGCGTCGAGCCGGCTGGCCAGCGCGGTGGCCAGCGAGCCGGCGTGCAGCGGTCCGGTGGGCGAGGGTGCGAAGCGGCCGACGTAGCCCGGTCCATTGGGGCGGGTCGAAGTCTGTTCCGCAGTAATGTCGCCGGGCGGAGTGGGTGCGCGCGAGGCATGCATGCGAGGCATTCTATGTCCCGCGAGAGGACCATTCCCGCCGCGCCGCGGAAGCGGCGATAGACTCCGGGCTCCCGATGATTCACGAAGAGGATCGCCCGATGGCCGAAGTCCGACGCGTCGCAGCCCCGGTCCATGCCGAACGCGCCTGAGGCCCGGATGCGCAAGGTCGTCGTCGCCTTTCACTCCGGTTACGGGCACACGCGCAAGGTCGCCGAGGCCGTCGTCGACGGCGCGGCCTCGGTGGCCGGGATCGAGGCCGGCCTGCTGGACCTGTCGGCCCTCGACGACGCCGGCTGGCGCAGGCTGGCCGAGGCCGACGCGATCGTCTTCGGCGCGCCCACCTACATGGGCGGGCCCTCGGCGCAGTTCAAGGCCTTCGCCGACGCGAGCTCCAAGGTCTGGTTCACCCAGGGCTGGAAGGACAAGATCGCCGGCGGCTTCACCTGTTCGCTCACGATGAGCGGTGACAAGTACGCCACGCTGATGGCCATGGTCACGCTGGCGATGCAGCACGGCATGATCTGGGTGGGGCTGGGCATGCTGCCGGCCGAGCGTGCCGGCGATCCCGATCGGCTCAACCGCCTGGGCAGCTACCTGGGCGTGATGGCGCAGGCCGACAACCTGCCGCCCGACCAGAGCCCGCCGCCCGGCGACCTGGAGACCGCCTTCGTGTACGGCCAGCGCATCGCCGGGTTCGCCCGGCTCAGGTGAGCCGCGCCGGCTTCAGGCGACCCGCGCCAGCCAGTCGGCGAGATCGGCGCGCACCCGCTCGCGCATCGGCTCCGGTTCCTGCTGCAGTTCGTGGCGCAGGCCCGGGTACTCGCGGGCGGTGAGCCTGTGCGCCGGCGCGGCGGCGGCGAAGCGCCGGCTGCCTTCGGGATCGACGAAACTGTCGTCGGTGCCGAATTGCAGCAGTGCCGGCACCGCGAGCCGCGGCGCCTCGCGCAAGGCGCGGGCCGAGCCCTCGACGACGAAGCGCAGCAGCCGGGCGGTGATGCGCCCGTGCACCAGCGGGTCCGCGTGCCAGCGCCGGGCCACCTCGGGGTCGTGCGAGAGCCGCTCGGGCTTCAGCCCGGACGGAACGGGCAGATCCGGGGCGAGTGCCAGCATGGTCCGGTAGAGCAGCGCCTGCGCTCGCGACAGGCCCGGGTCCAGCGCCGGCGACGACATCACGAGCCCCGCCACGCGCTCGGGCGCCCGCAGGGCGAGGCTCAGCGCGACCAGACCGCCCAGGCTCTGGCCGAACAGCAGCGGCGGGCCGGCCAGGCGGGCGCTCGGTTCGCCGGCACGGCCGCCCAAGCGATCGGCAAGGGCCGCCAGCCCGGCCTCCAGGTCGTCGACCAGATCTTCGGCTGCCGAGATCGTGGCGCGCCGCCCGCTCGATCGGCCGTGGCCGCGGTGGTCGTGACCGGCAACGACGAATCCGCGGGCGAGGAACCACTCGGCGAGCTCGTCGTGCCGGCCCAGGTGCTCGCCCAGGCCGTGGACGAGCCAGACCGCCTTGACGGGCCCGGCATCGCCGCGGGCCGCGCGATCCTCGGCGGACGAGGCTGGCAGCCGGATCCAGCCGCGCAGCACCGCACCGTCGGGGCGGCGCAGTTCGGTGTCCGTTCTCATCTTGCCGCCAGCAGGTGCGCGGCCAGCTCCGCGAAGCCGGCGCCGCTGGGCGCGCGGGTGATCCATCGCGGCAGCACCGGCATCCGGTCGGCCCGCTCGAGCAGGTTGGCCACGCCCACCGAGTTGCGAAAGGCCGCGAACAGCGGCGCATCGTTGGGCGCGTCACCCACGCAGACCCAGCGGTCGCGGGCCGCCTCGTCGGTTTCGCCGAAGTGCTCGGCGAGCAGCATGCGCGCGGTGCGGCCCTTGTCGAACT
>MEEC01000152.1 GCA_001724315.1 Lautropia sp. SCN 70-15
CTGCTGCTCTGGCTGGTCGTCCAGTGGAAGCCGCAGTCGATCGCCTTCGCCACCGGCGAGCTCGGCGGCCTGCTCGAAACGGTCGCCCCGGGCGCCGACCGCTGGCTGGCCGGGCTCGCGCTGGCACCGTCGCAGGGGCCGCTGCTCGAGGCGATCGCCGTGGCCGCCACCGTGTTCGGCGTGGGCCTGCTCGCGCGCGACACGCTGCGGCCGGCGTCCGGCTGGGCGATCGCCGCGCCGATCCTGCTCGCGGCCGCGGTCAAGTCGGCAGCGAGCGCCGCCCTGCTCGGCGCGCGGCACGCGCTCGCCTGGCTCAACGCGGGCACCCAGGGTGGGCTCCTCGCCGGCGCGCTGGCCCTGGCGCTCGCGACCTGGTGGCCTGCCCGGACGCGCGGACTCGCGGCGGCGGCCGCGCTGGCGCTTGCCACCACGCTGCACAACCTGGCCCCGCCGAACGTCTATTTCCAGGCCACGCTGGCGGCCTGGCACCAGGGCGAGCTCGCGAACCTGAACGGCCTGCTGCGGGCGCTGGCCCTCATCTGGCCCTTCGCCGCGATCCTCTGGTGCCTGGCGCGGCTGCGGCCGCGCGGGCCCCGACCTATAATCGACAGACCATGAGCAGCTACTACGCGCACCACGTCTTCTTCTGCCTCAACCGCCGCGAAGAGGGGCGCGCCTGTTGCGCCTGCCACGACGCCGAGCGGCTGCAGGCCTACGCCAAGAAGCGCATCAAGGATCTCGGCATGGCCGGCGAGGGCAAGGTGCGGATCAACCGCGCCGGCTGCCTCGACCGCTGCGAGGAAGGCCCGGTGATCGTCGTGTACCCCGAGGGCACCTGGTACACCTACGTCGACGAGTCCGACATCGACGAAATCATCGACTCGCACCTCGTCGGCGGCAAGCCGGTCGACCGACTCCGCCTTCCCTGAGCGGCCGGGCGCGCGCATGCTCAGGATGACCGCGGGCACGCAGCTGCTCACGATCCCTGGCCCCTCCGGCCGCATCGACGTGGCGATCGACCTGCCCGCGGGGCGCGCCACCGGCGTGGCGGTGATCGCGCATCCGCATCCGCTCTTCGGGGGCACCCGCGACAACAAGGTCGTGCAGACGCTCGCCCGCGCGCTGCTCGCCACCGGCCACGCCTGCTGGCGGCCGAACTTCCGCGGCGTGGGCGAGTCCGAGGGCGCCTACGACGAGGGCCGCGCCGAGACCGAGGACCTGCTGGCGGTGGTCGCGGCCGCCCGATCGCACGAGTCCGCCGACCCGCAGGCCGCCGCGGCGCTGGTGCTGGCCGGCTTCTCCTTCGGCAGCTTCGTACAGACCCGGGTGGCGAGCCGGCTGCGCGAGCAAGGCGCGCCCGCCCGCAGGCTGGTGCTGGTAGGCACCGCGGCCTCGCGCTTCGCGGTCGAGCCGGTGCCGCCCGACACGCTGGTCATCCACGGCGAGCTCGACGACACGGTGCCGCTGCAGTCGGTCTTCGACTGGGCGCGCCCGCAGGACCTGCCGGTGGTCGTGATTCCCGGCGCCGATCACTTCTTCCACCGCCGGCTGCCGCTGATCAAGCGGCTGGTCGTCGACGCCCTGGGCCATGGATCCGAAGCCGCCGCCTCCGACTGAAGCGCAGCGGCTGATCTACGCGCGCACCGCCGCCGGCGAAGCCGAGGTCGGCGCCCGGCAGCTGCCGCTGAGCGCGAGCGCGCGCCGGCTGCTGGTGCTGATCGACGGTCGCCGCGCGGTCGCCCTGCTGTCGAACTTCGTGCGCGCCGGCGAGCTCGACGCGCTCGCCGGCGAGCTGCTGTCGCACGGCCTGATCGAGGCGATCGGGATCGCCGAGCTTCCCGACGAGGTCGGCCGGATGGCCAGGCTGCTCGCCGAGCAGGCGGCGCTGCAGGCCGCCAAGCGCAAGCTGCAGCGCCTGTTCGAGGCCGAGCTCGGCGCGGCCGGCCACGTCTGGGACGCCCGGGTCGCCGACAGCGTGAACCTCGAGGTCCTGCGCCGCGTGCTGCGCGAGGGCGTCGACGTCGTCTTCTACCGCAGCGGCGAGGCCGCGGCCCGGCGCATCGTGGCCGCGGTGCGCCCGGTCTTCGACCAGGTCCGAATCGGTCGCTGAGCCCTGCGCCGGGGGCGGTCGGGGGACAGGGCGTCCTATAATCGGGCTTCACTCCTCGGGCCGCCCGACAGCCTCCTCGGCCGGCGGCCAGTCGCCTGCGTCCCGGCCCGCCCCGAGAGGCGCGCCACGCATGACCCGAACCCCCAGAGGCTTTGTTCGATGCAGCTTGTCCCCAGACCGACCTCCCCCACGCCCCAGCCGTCCCGCCCCTCGCTCGCCACCGGGCGCGCCATGCGATCGATCGCCGCGGCCCGCGCCCGCACCGGCCGCGCGCTGCGCGCCGCGCTGCTCGCCGCCGCCGCGCTCGTCGCCATCGCGGCCACCCCGGCGGCCACCCCCTCGGCCATGGCCCAGCAGGTGCCGGTGCCCACGATCGCGGCCAAGTCCTGGCTGCTGCTCGACGTGACCAGCGGCCAGGTGATCGCCGCGCACGAACCCGACATCAAGATCGAGCCGGCCTCGCTCACCAAGCTGATGACCGCGCACCTGGCCTTCAACGCGCTCGAGGAAAAGCGGCTCACCCTCGACGCCCGCCCGCCGGTCTCGACCGCGGCCTGGAAGGCGATCGGCTCGCGGATGTTCGTGGACCCGGCCAAGCCGGCCACGGTCGAGGAGCTGCTCAACGGCCTGATCGTGCAGTCGGGCAACGACGCGTCGATCATCCTCGCCGAAGCGGTGGCCGGCACCGAGCAGGCCTTCGCGGAGCTGATGAACCGCGAAGCGCAGCGCCTGGGCATGAAGAACACCCAGTTCCGCAATGCCACCGGCCTGCCCGACCCGCAGCACTACACGACCGCGCGCGACCTCGCGCTGCTGGCCACCCAGGTGGTGACCGCGCATCCCGAGTACTACCCGATGTACTCCAAGAAGGAGTACGTCTACAACAACATCCGGCAGTCGAATCGCAACCGCCTGCTGTTCGTCGACCCCAGCGTCGACGGCCTGAAGACCGGGCACACCGAGGCGGCCGGCTACTGCCTGATCGCCACCGCCAAGCGCGAACAGCCGGGCGCCAGCTTCCAGCGCCGGCTGCTGTCGGTCGTCCTGGGCACCAGCTCCGAGTCGGTGCGCGCGATCGAGTCCCAGAAATTGCTGAACTGGGGTTTCCAGAACTTCGACGCGGTGCGCGTGCAGGCCAGGGGCCAGCCGACCGGCGACTACCAGGTCTGGAAGGGCGCCGACGAATCGGTCGCGGGCGGCGTGGACGCCGACCTGGTGGTCACCGTGCCGCGCGGCCAGGCCGACAAGGTGGTCGGCGAGGTCGAGCGGGTGCAGCCGCTGGTGGCGCCGATCAGCGCCGGCGAGCGGATCGGCACGCTGCGCGTGAGGCTCGACGGCAAGGTGATCGCCGAGCGGCCGCTGGTGGCCCTGAAGGCGGTCGAGCAGGCCGGCTGGTTCGGCCGCGCCTGGGACAGTGTCCTGATGATGTTCGCAAGGTCGAAATGAGCGCGAAGCAGATCGTCTACCTGAACGGCGACTTCCTCCCCATCGAGGAAGCCCGGGTCCCGGTGCTCGACCGGGGCTTCATCTTCGGCGACGGCGTCTACGAGGTCGTGCCGGTCTACGGCGGACGCCCGTTCCGCTGGGCCCAGCACCTGGCGCGGCTCGAGCGCAGCCTCGACAAGGTCGGCATCGCCAACCCGCTGGACACCGCCGGCTGGACCACCCTGGTCGACATGCTGGTCGCCCGCCACCCCTGGCCCGACCAGTTCGTCTACATGCAGGTCACCCGCGGCGTGGCCCGGCGCGACCACGCCTACCCGAAAGGCGTCGCCCCGACCGTGTTCGCGATGGCCAGCGAGTTCCCGCCGGTGGCCCCGGCGCTGCTGGCCTCGGGGGTGTCGGCGATCAGCCTTCCCGACGAGCGCTGGCTGCACTGCGACATCAAGTCGACCTCGCTGCTCGGCAACGTGATGGCGCGCCAGAAGGCGGTCGAGGCGGGGGCGGCCGAGTGCGTGATGTTCCGCGACGGCTTCCTGACCGAGGGCTCGGCGAGCAACATCTGGGTCGTGCGCAAGGGCACCGTGTTCGGCCCGCCCCGGGACAACCTGGTGCTCGAGGGCATCCGCTACGGCCTGATGGGCGAGCTCTGCGATCGCGCCGGCCTGCCGATGGAGCTGCGCCGGATCGTCCACGCCGAGGTGCTGGCGGCCGACGAGCTGCTGCTCACCTCGGCAACGAAGGAAGTGCTCGCTATCACCGAACTCGACGGAAAACCCGTGGGTAGCGGCAAGCCGGGCCCGATCTGGAAGCGGCTGCACGAGGCCTACCAGCAGGCCAAGGCGGCCTGACGCCGATGCCCACCGATGCCGAGATGAAGGCCGCCTTCGACCGGATCGAGCAGCTGCTCGAGTTCCCGGTCGACTTCCCGATCAAGATCGTGGGGCGGCGCGTCGACGAGTTCGCCCAGCAGATCGCCGAACTGGTCTGCGAGCATGCGCCGGGTTTCGACCCGGCCGGCATGGAGTTGCGCGCCTCGGCCCAGGGCAACTGGCTGAGCCTCACCGTCACGGTCCGGCTCGAGTCGCGGGCCCAGCTCGAGGGGCTGTACCGGGCGCTCGGCGTGCACCCGCTGGTGCGCATGGTGATTTGAGCAGGCCGCTCGTGAGGCCGCTCGCGCGGCTCGCCTACGACGACGCGCTCGCGCGCATGCGCGCGTTCACCGCCGGCCGCGATGCCGGCACGCCCGACGAGATCTGGCTGGTCGAGCATCCGCCGGTCTTCACGCTGGGCCTGGCCACCCGCCCCGAGCACCTGCTGGCCACCGGCGACATCCCGGTGGTGCAGACCGAGCGCGGCGGGCAGGTCACCTACCATGGCCCCGGCCAGGCGCTCGCCTACACGCTGGTCGACCTGCGCCGTCACGGCCTGATGGTGCGCGACTTCGTGCGCCTGATCGAGCAGGCGGTCATCGAGGTGCTCGCGGACCTCGGCTTGACCGCGGTCAGGCGAGAAGGCGCGCCGGGCGTGTACCTATCCGCGCCCGACGGCGGGGCGGGGGCTAAAATCGCGTCGATCGGGATCAAGGTCTCGCGCGGCTGCACCTATCACGGCGTGGCGCTCAACGTGGCCATGGATCTCGAGCCCTTCTCCCGGATCGACCCCTGCGGCTATCCGGGCCTGGCGGTGACCGACCTGCGCAGCCTGCTCGGCCCCGCCACCCCCGCCATGGAAACCGTGGCCACCCTGCTCGGCGAGAAACTCGCCGACCTGATCGAAGGCAAAGCATGAACGCGCCCCTGCCCCCCTCGCCCGACAACGCCGCCCCGGGCTACGACCCGACGGCCAAGCAGAAGTCCGCGGCCAAGACCTCCCGGATCCCGATCAAGGTCGTTCCGGCGGGGGAAATCCTCAAGAAGCCCGACTGGATCCGCGTGAAGGCCGGCTCCAGCTCCACCCGCTTCAACGAGATCAAGCAGATCCTGCGCGAGCACAAGCTGCACACGGTCTGCGAGGAAGCCTCCTGCCCGAACATCGGCGAGTGCTTCGGCAAGGGCACGGCCACCTTCATGATCATGGGCGACAAGTGCACCCGGCGCTGCCCGTTCTGCGACGTGGGCCACGGCCGCCCGGATCCGCTCGACGCAAGCGAGCCCGAGAACCTCGCCAAGACGATCGCCGCGCTGCGCCTGTCCTACGTGGTCATCACCAGCGTGGACCGCGACGACCTGCGCGACGGCGGCGCCCAGCACTTCGTCGACTGCATCCGCAAGGTGCGCGAACTCTCGCCGGCCACGAAGATCGAGGTGCTGGTGCCCGACTTCCGCGGCCGCATGGACCGCGCACTCGCCATCCTGGAAGCCGCGCCGCCCGACGTGATGAACCACAACCTCGAGACCGTGCCGCGCCTGTACAAGGAAGCGCGGCCCGGCTCGGACTACGCGCACTCGCTGAAGCTGCTGCAGGAGTTCAAGCGGCGCGTGCCCGGCGTGCCGACCAAGTCCGGCCTGATGGTCGGCCTGGGCGAGACCGACGAGGAGATCCTCGCGGTCATGCAGGACATGCGGGCCCACGAGATCGACATGCTGACCATCGGGCAGTACCTGGCGCCCTCGACCGCGCACCTGCCGGTGCGCCGCTACGTGCATCCCGACGTGTTCCGGATGTTCGAGGAGAAGGCGTACGAGATGGGGTTCTCGCATGCGGCGGTGGGGGCGCTGGTGCGGTCGAGCTATCACGCGGATCAGCAGGCGCACGCGGCGGGCGTGGCCTGAGGTCTCGGCGGGGCGGGCGGCCAGGCGGCCCGTTGCCTTCGCCCGGGCCGGGGCGGTTCCCGTCCGGATCCGGGCATGTGCTGCGGCCCCGCTGCGCGGGGCTTCCCTCGCCCACCTCGAAATCTCGCACCCGCCTCGTAAGGGGCTTCGCCCCTACGAGCGGGTCCCGCGAGATTTCTTTCGGTGGCGCTCGGCTTGCACAA
>MEEC01000153.1 GCA_001724315.1 Lautropia sp. SCN 70-15
AGGTCTACTCCCGTTGCGTCGCCTGTCACGCCATCGAGGCCAATCGCACCGGGCCCCAGCACTGCGGCCTGTTCGGCCGCCAGGCTGGAACCGCCCCCGGCTACGACGCTTACTCGCCCGCGATGCGTCATGCGAAGATCGTCTGGAACGATCGCAGTCTGGACGGATTCCTGCGGGCGCCGACCGAGTTCCTGCCGGGCACTGCCATGGGCTACGCCGGCGTGAAGGATGCGCGCGAGCGCGCCGACCTGATCGCCTGGCTGCGTGTCGCCACTCGGGCCGGGGAGGCCTGCGCGGTGGTACGCTGATTGCCGGGCCGTTCAGCCCGGAATCGCCTCGGACCTTCCGCTGGCGTCGGCGCGCACGGTCGCGGTGAACCGGCTGCCGACCCCGTATTCGCTCTCGGCGACCACGTCGCCGCCCATCATCCGGCAAAGGCGACGGCTGATCGCGAGCCCGAGCCCGGTGCCGCCGTACTTGCGGGTGGTGGCGGCGTCTGCCTGGGTGAAGGGCTCGAACACCTTCCCGACCTGCTCCGGTGTCATGCCGATGCCGGTGTCCTCGACCTCGAAGGCCAGCACGTCCACGCCCTGTTCGGCGCGCCTTCGCACCCGCAGGGTGATCCTGCCGTCGTGGGTGAACTTCGCGGCGTTAGACAGCAGGTTGATCAGCACCTGCCCCAGGCGCATCGGATCGGTGCGAAGCTGGCCTGGGCGCTCGGGCAGCTCGAGCACCAGGGTGTTGCGATTGGCGGCGAGCAGGGGGCGCACGGTGGAGGCTGCCTCGTCGACGAGCTGGCCGATGTCGCAGTCCTCGTGGTTCAGCTCGACGCGGTCGGCCTCGATCTTCGAGAGGTCGAGCACGTTGTTGATCAACCCCAGCAGGTGCTTGCCGGCGCCCTTGATCTTGGCCAGATCGCCCAGGACCTGGGGCGGCGCGCCGTCCTCCTTCAGCTCCTCCTCGAGCATCTCGCTGTAGCCGATCACCGCGTTGAGCGGCGTGCGCAGCTCGTGGCTCATGTTCGCCAGGAACTGCGACTTGGCGACGTTCGCGGCGTCGGCCGCCTCCTTGGCGCGGGCCAGCTCGACCGAGCGCTGCTGCAGTTGCGCGATCGAGTCGCGCGCCAGGCGCACCGCCGCCGTCGTGCGCTTGCGCAACTGCTCGGCGTTGCGGCCGTTCATCAGCAGGTAGAGCGACGACAGGTACAGGAACATCAACTGCGCGAGCGCCGGTCCCCAGGCGATCTGGACACCGTCGACATGCAGCTGGTAGGCGAGCATCGACAAGTAGCAGACCGGCGCGAAGTGAGCGAAGGCCGCGGCGCGGCGGAAGCTCACGAAACTCTGGTCGGCCACGCGCAGGGCGAGCAGGAAGAACAGCCAGCTCGTGTGTCCGCCCGACACGTAGACCGCGCCGGTCCAGAGCACCATGTCCACGGCGAGGAACACCAGGCCCAGGTCGACGATCCGGACGCGGCCGTAGTAGCGCACGAGCGCGAGCCACGAGAACAGGCAGTAGGCCTCGGCGATGGCGGCGTAGGCGATCACCGCCCGCCAGTCGTCGATGCCGTTGGCGGCGTTGTGCCCCACCAGCACGAGGATCAGCAGCTGGAAGCCGATTGCCCGCACCACCGGATAGACGTCGACATTGAAGTGACGCCGGCGATCCTCGCTGTACCGCGCCGCTTCGTCGGCATCGACCAGCACCTTCTGGCTCAGCGACTCCGTCGCGCGGCCGCCGCGTGGCACGAGGCCGAGCTGCGACAGGAGGCTGGCCGGGTTTGCGGCGGCGTTCGCGGCAGGATCGTGGGGCGATGGCGGCGGCGTCACGGCTGGAGTGGTCGGTTGTCCGATCGGCTGGACGGCGTCCGTGCGAGAGTTCGTACCCACGGTTCTGGCCCCGGGCGTGGCTTGGCCCCGGGCGAGCCGCGGGCGGCGCGGGGCAGTATGCCAGATGTGCTGCCGGGCAGGCATCCGTCCGGCGCGTGGCGGTCTATGGCGAAGGGGGCGGCCGCATCGCCTCGCGGAGCCCGAGCGCGCCCAGCAACGCGGCGAGCGCGATCAGCGCGATCCCGGTGTGCCGCTGGTCGTCCTGCAGGTAGTTCACGCACAAGCGCTGCGGCGCATCGAGGTAGAGCAGGCCCGCGGTGCCCGTCATCCAGGCCAGGTTGCCCAGCACCCAGAGACGCAGCTCGGGGTCGAGGCGGCCCCAGCCGTCGGCGATCGTCCAGCCCGCCAGCCACCAGGCGCAGTACTTGGCTGCCGCGACCGCCGGCGTCAGCAGGGCCAGGTCCAGCAGCGTGGGAATCATCCAGACGGCGGTCACCGCGCTGAGCAGCGTCGCCCCGGTCCAGCCGCGCCAGTCGAGGTGCCGGCATGCCAGCGACAAGGCCCGCATCGGCCCGCTGCCCGGGCACATGCGCCGGGCAGCCCAGCCCGCGGCCAGCAGCGCGGGGAACTCGACCAGCATGTGCAGGAGCATCCGGCTCTCGATGACGTGGCGCAGGGCCGGCCAGAGCAGGAGCAGCGGGAGAAAGGCGATTCCGGCGATCCCGTCGCGGCTGGCCGGCAGTGTCGGTCTGTTCATGGCCGATCCTGCCGAGCGACGTTCGTGGCCGGGCGCGGCACGGTGAGTTGGCGAGCGGCCTCGAGCGCCTCCGGCCAGCGGTCGAAGGCGAAGACGGCCCGCAATCGCCCCTGGGCGTCGAGCAGGTGGATGTCGCCGTTGTGCACGAAGCCGCCGATCCCGTCGGGTATCGCGATCACGCCCAGGCCGCCGAGCAGCGCCTCGGCGTCGCGCGCGGTGGCGGGCACGGCGAACGACCATCGTTGGGGATCGGCGCGCAGGAGCGTGGCCTGCGCGGCGAGGCGAGAAGGGTCGTCGTACCCGACGTCGAAGGAGATCGACACGAGGCGGATGTCGCCCTCGGGCGGGTCCGAGGCAAGTGCCCGCTGCATCTGCTGGTACTCGTTGCCCAGCGCGCGGCACACGCCGGGGCAGCGTGTGTAGACGAAGTCCACCAGGTAGGCCACCCGGTTCGGGGAGGCGCCGTGCCGGCCTGGCGAGTCGTCGCGCCAGAGCGGGTGGGCCGATTCCCGGGCGAATCGAAGCGGGACCTGCGGTGCGCGCAAGCTGCCGGTGGCGATCAGTCGCTGCCGTCGGCCTTCGAAGGTCCAGACTTCGAAACCGAAGCTGAGCTCGTGGACGATCCAGGTCGCGCCGAGCAGGATCGCCAGGCACAGCACGGCGCTCAGGCGGCGCCCGTTCACTCCGGGGCGGCGAGCTCGGCGTCGCCCTTGAACGGCTCGGTCCGGCCGGCCGTGTCCTTGCGGACCGCGGCCACGGTCGGCGTGTCGATCGGGGTGGCCTGGTTCCCCCACTGGCCACGGATGTGGGTCAGCACGGCGGCGATCTCGGCGTCCTGCAACTGGACCCCGAAGGCCGGCATCGCGCCGTCGTAGGTCGTCCCCTTGACGGTGAGCGGGCCGGCGATCCCGTGGATCACGATCGACACGAGCGTTTCGGCCTTGCCGGTGACCCACTCGGCGCCGGCCAGCGGAGGGAAGGCGCCGGGCAGGCCGGTGCCGCCGGCCTGGTGGCAGGCGGCGCAGCGTGCCGCGTAGACCGCGGCGCCGTCGATCCTCGCGCCCGCGGGCGCCGCGGCAGGGCCGCGCAGTTCGGCGAGCGTGCGGCCGTCGCCGAGTTCGGGCGCCTCGTCGAGCGAGGCCCGGGAGATGTACGCGATGCCGAATCCCAGCAAGGCCGCGGTGAGCAGCAGCACGAACCAGGGCATCGGGTTGGGCGCCTCGCTCGGCTCGGGATTCTCGCGCGCCTGCTGCGGGCGAACGTCGGACTGCGTCATTGCGCTGCAACCCCCGGATAGCTGCGGTCCAGCGACTGCAGGTACCGGACCAGGTCCACGGCTTCCGGGCGCGCCACGACCACGCTTCCTGCCGGGGCCAGGCCCGCCGGCAGGCTCACCACCACGTCGTCCCTGTCGGCGCGGGCCTTGATCTCGAACAGGAAGGGGTAGCTCGGCATGATGCTGTCCGGCACGTAGGCGCGCGGCTGGAACAGGTGGCCGAGATGCCAGGCCTCGCTGGGCTGGCGCACGCCGATGTTCATCAGGTCGGGTCCGGTGCGCATCGTTCCCAGCAGATGCGGCTGGTCGTAGGCGTAGTCGCCGGCCACCGTGGCCCGCCCCCAGCCGCGCGCGTGGTCGGGCGCGAAGTTTCTTGCGCGCGGCTGCTGCGAATGGCAGTAGACGCAGCCATTGGCAATGTAGACCTCGCGCCCGCGCAACTCGGCGCTGCTGTAGGGCTTCAGGCCGGGGAGCGGCGGGGTGTCGCGGACCTGGAGGTAGGGGAGCACGACCAGCGCGCTGGTCGCCAGCGCCAGCATCACCATCGCTCCGGAGACGAGCTTGATCTCGTTGTTCATCCCGCGGCCTCGTTCTCGACGACCTGCCCGAAAGGCCGGCGGAAGAGGGCCGGCTTCTCGCGTTGCGGCCCCGCGTTCAGCACCAGCAGCACGAAATGGGCCGCGAAGGCCAGGTGTCCGCCCACCATCAGCGCGCCGCCGACGCTGCGGCCCTCGAGCCAGGGCAGGGTCACCGTGACCGATTCCATGAACGGCCGGGCGGCGTCGAGCATTGCCTGCCCCTGCAGCCAGCCGGCAGTCGTCAGGCTCACGAAGTAGACGGCGAAGCCGATGGCGACGAGCCAGAAGTGCGCGGTGATCAGCCAGGGAAAGGGCCACTCGCGCGCGGTGATCCGCGGCATCGTGAAGTAGATCGCGCCGAAGAACACGAAGCTCACGAAGCCGTACAGCCCCAGGTGGGCATGCGCGACCGTGTAGTGGGTGAAGTGCGTGACCGCGTTGACGCTGCGCAGCGCCTCGAACGAGCCCTGCACCGAGCTCGCGGTGTACATCAGGCCGCCGACCCCGATGAAGCGAAGCGTCGGCGAGAAGCGCAGCGCCGACAGCCGCCCCTGCAGCGTCTGGTACTGGTTCACCGTGAAGGCGGCCACCGGGATGATCATCATCATGCTCTGCACGATGGACAGCGTGATCATCCACTCGGGCACCGGCCCGCCGATCAGGTGGTGCCCGCCGACCTGCCCGTAGAAGAAGGCGAGCCCCCAGAAGCCGAGCAGCGACAGGTTGTACGACTGGATGGGCCGCCCGATCACCTTGGGCAGGAAGTAGTAGACCGAGGCGAGGGCCAGCGGCGTGTAGAAGAGGCCCAGCACGTTGTGGCCGAACCACCAGTTCATCGCCGCCTGCTGAACCCCGTGGTGCAGGCCCGGGGTCTTGGCCACGACGAAGAGCACCGGCAGCCAGAAGAGCGCGCAGGCCATGTACCAGACCGACACGTACAGGTGGTCGACCTTGCGGTTGACCAGCGTGAATACCAGCGGCAGGCCGATCAGCGCGCCGCCCACCGCGAAGAGGGCGCCGATCTGCCAGGGGATCTCCAGCCACTCGAGGCCGTCGCTGATGCCAGCGGCGATGCTGCCCAGTCCGGCAATCAGCGCGGCGTTCCACAGCACAGCGCCGGCGAAGGCGAAGCGCGAGCCGAGCAGCGGTGTCTTGAGCAGGCGCGGGATCACGAACATCGCGATGCCCAGCCCCGCCATCGGCGCCCAGCCGTAGGCGACCGCGTTCAGGTGGATCGTGCGGATCCGGCCGAAGGTGAGCCACGCCTGCCCGACCAGCCAGTCGGGCTCGTGCAGCTTGATCGAGGAGATCAGGCCTGCCGCCGAGGCCACGAGCAGCCAGACGACGGCGCAGCAGAAGAAGAAGAACACCAGCGGCCCGGTGGAGGCGTCGGCGCGCGCGCGATCGACGAGTTCGGCTGATTCGGCGTGGGTCGACGGCGCCCCGGTCGCGGCGTCGATCGCCTGCTGCAGCGAGCCCTGCTCGGCCGCGGTGGCAGCCGGCTCCTCGATGCGGCCGATCTCCCGTGGCGCGAAGATCACCTCGGCGCCGCGGCTGCTGCGGTCGAACAGTCCGGTGCGCTGCGACCATACGAAGGCCAGCAGGGCGACGAAGGACAGCACGAAGGCCGAGAGCAGGATGGCGACCGTGTTCATGCGGGCTCCTCGGCGGCGGGCGAGTCGGCCGAGGACTCCTCGGCCTTGCCGGACCCGGGAGCGTCGCGCAGCAATTCGGCGCGCTTGCCCGAGACCCCCGCCCAGGCTTCCGCGTCGGGCAGTGGCGTGCGGGTTCGGGTGATCGGCTTCCAGATTGCTGACAGTTCGGCGTTCAGGGGGATGAAGTCCTGCTGGTCTGCGGGCACGTCTTCGTCGAGCAGGATCGCTTCGACCGGGCATTCCGGCACGCAGACCGCGCAGTCGATGCACAGATCGGGATCGATCACGAGGAAGTTGGGGCCCTCGCGGAAGGCGTCCACCGGGCACACGTCGACACAGTCGGTGTACTTGCAGCGGATGCAGGCCTCGGTGACGACGTGGGTCATCGTCTTGCCTCCGGCAGGGC
>MEEC01000154.1 GCA_001724315.1 Lautropia sp. SCN 70-15
CTGCCCGGCTTTGCGAACTCGACCTTGCCGCCGACCTTGCAGACGGTGCGAATGGTGCCTTCCAACGCCTTCTCGAGATCGGCCGACGACTGGGCCGTTTCGACCTTGAGCGTCATGGTATCGGCCTGGTTGACCCAGTCGATCACCAGCCGCAGGCGGCCGAGACCGGGATGCTTCTTGGCGATCTCGGCGATCTGCTCGGGGTCGACGAACATGCCGCGCACTTTCGTGCGCTGGTCGGCGCGGCCCATCCAGCCCTTGATGCGCATGTTGGTGCGCCCGCAGGGGCTGGCGCCCGCCAGGACAGCCGACATGTCGCCGGTGCCGAACCGGATCAGCGGATAGGCGCGGTTGAACGAGGTCACCACGACCTCGCCGACATCGCCCTCGGGCACGGGATCGCCGGTGCCGGGACGCACGATCTCCACGATCACGCCTTCGTCGACGACCATCCCTTCGACCGCACCGCCGGGGCCGGCGGACTCGTAGGCGATGGTGCCGAGATCGGCCGTGCCGTAGCTCTGCAGGCAGGTCATGCCCTTGTCCCGGAACATCTGGCGCAGGGACGGCGGCAGCGCCTCGGCGCCGACGAAGGCGTGCTTCAGGGAGGAGATGTCCTTGCCCAGCTCGACGGCCTTCTCGATCAGGATCTTGAGGAACGACGGCGTGCCGACATAGCCGGTGGGCCGGATCGCCGCGATGGCGTCGAGCTGCAGCTCGGTATTGCCGACGCCACCCGGCACGACGGCGCAGCCCAATGCCCGCGCCGCCGACTCCATCATCATGCCGGCCGGCGTCAGGTGATAGGCGAAGGTGTTGTAGACGATGTCACCCGGCCGGAAGCCGCAGGCGTACATGGCGCGCGCGCCGCGGAAATAGTCGGGCTCGTCGGTGTCGATCTCGAAGATCGGACCCGGCGACATGAAGACATGGCGCACCTTGCTCATGGGCACGGTGATCAGGCCGCCCATCGGCGGGGTCTTCTTCTGCACCTCGCCCAGCATCGACTTGCGCAGCACGGGCAGCCTGGCGAGCGCGGCGCGGGAGGTTACCGATTCCGGATCGACGTCTTTCAGCCATTCGGAGAAGAACGGGGCATGGGCCTTGGCATGGGCAATCTGCTGCGGCAGGGCTTGCATCAACGCCTTCTCGCGTGCCTCGGGGGTCCTGGTCTCCAACGTGTCGTAGTGCGGCGACATGCGTTTCTCCCGTTGCCATCCTGCCTTTGAGGGGACGGTAAAGCCCCCTTTTCAGCCTTGCAACGCTGCGGCTCCCGCACAATATCAGAGCTCGAATATTATGGAGTCGCCACCATGTCGCCCGCACACACCCGCATCGCTTACGAAACCTTCCAGAAGACAGCGCCATCGGCGCAGGCCGCCCTGCTCGCCATGGGCAAGGCCGCCGACGAGGCGGGGCTCGACAAGACGATCATCGAACTCGTGAAGCTGCGCGTCTCGCAGATCAACAACTGCGCCTTCTGCCTGCAGATCCATCTCAACGTCTCGCGCCGGCTGGGCCTGCCGCAGGAGAAGCTCGACCTGGTCGCGACCTGGCACGAGGCCGGCATCTTTTCGGAGCGGGAATGCGCAGCACTCGCCTGGGCAGAGACCCTGACGCGGCTCTCCGACAAGACCGTGTCCGACGAGGCCTACGACGCCGTGCGTCGGCACTTCAACGAGAGCGAGACCATCTTCCTCAGCACGGCGATCGCCACCATCAATGCCTGGAACCGACTGGGTGCCGCTTTCCGCTTCGCCCCGCCGATTCTGAAGAAGACGGCAGACAAAGCGGCCTGAGCCGTCGTCGCCCGTCGCCGAGGCACAAGAACACAATTTCCCCTAGCATCGGCTATGATGGATCAGGCGCACCCGTCGTCGGGCGCCTCTTTCAACCAGAACACAAAGGGGGAGCATCCATGTCTACCGATACCGCTGCCGCCATCGCGCATCTCCGCCAGGCTTTCACGGAAAAGCCGGCAGCGGCCCGCAAGCCCAACGCCTCTGCCACGGCAACCTGGACTGGCGGCCTGCGCTGCGAGATTGCCGGTCCGGCAAGCGAGCGCGCTGTCACGGACATGCCTCCGGCGCTCGGCGGCCAGGGCGAAGGCGCCAATCCAGGCTGGCTGATGCGGGCGTCGCTGGCGTCGTGCGCAGCGACGGTCATCGCCATGAAGGCCGCCATGCGCGGCATCACCTTGGACACGCTGCAAATCCGCGTCGACAGCGAGAGCGATTCGCGCGGACTGGTCGGCATCGACGGCGTGTCGATGGCGATGGACAAGCTGCGCATGAACGTGCGCATCGCCGCAAAAGGCGTCGACCCGACGATCCTGCGAGAACTGGCGACAGCGGCAGCGACCACCTCGCCGGTCAGCGCCACCCTCTGCGCTTCTCCAGCGATCGCGCTGGATGTGACAGTCGACTAACAGTCACGGCCCTTACCGGCCAGGTAATTGCCGGCAGCACCGGCAAGCGGCGATGGTCGGTGCATGTGGACCACCCTTGCCGTTCCCCTGGCCTTTGCCGTCGTCGGCATCATTCACCTGCTGCCGATCGCACCGGCCTTCGTTCCCGAGACGCTGTCGCGCCTCTATGGCGTCGCGCCGACCGACACCACGCTGCTGGTGTTGATGCGCCATCGCGCGCTTCTGCTGGCACTGGTCGGCATCCTCTGCCTCTGGGCAAGTTGGTCGCCGTCGGTGCGGCCGGCGGCGCTCGTAGCAGCCGCGATCAATGTCGCGGGGTTCCTGGGCTTCTACGTCCTCTACGGCACTCCGGCCGGTGCTTTGCGCACCATCGCCCTTGCCGATCTCGCGGCAATCCCGCCGCTGGCCTACGCCGCATGGAAGACCCTCGCGCGCGCCTAAAGCCAGCGCTTGCGGCGACGATAGTGTTTGACGTCTCGGAAGGAGCGACGCCCCTCGCCGCCGATGCCGAGGTAGAATTCCTTTACGTCCTCGTTTTCGCGCAACGACGCGGCGTCGCCATCGAGCACGACCCGGCCGTTTTCCAAGATGTAGCCATAATGGGCGAAGCGTAGGGCCACGTTCGTGTTCTGCTCGGCCAGCAGGATCGAGACCTTTTCCTTCTCGTTGAGGTTCTTCACGATCTCGAAGATCTCCTCCACGAGCTGTGGCGCCAGCCCCATCGACGGCTCGTCGAGCAGGATGGTGTTGGGCCGGCTCATCAGGGCACGGCCGATGGCCGTCATCTGCTGCTCGCCGCCCGACGTGTAGCCCGCCAGGCTCGACCGACGAACCTTCAGCCGCGGGAAATAGTGATAGACTTTCTCGAGGTCGTCGGCGATCTGGCGCCGCTTGCTGCCGTGGATGAACGCGCCGGTCAGCAGGTTCTCCTCGACGGTGAGGTGGCCGAAGCAATGACGACCCTCCATCACCTGAATGACGCCACGACGCACCAGATCGTTGGGCGAGAGCCCGTCCACCCGCTCGCCGCGGCAACGAACCTGCCCCTTCGTGACCTCGCCGCGTTCGGTCAACAGCAGGTTCGAGATCGCCTTGAGCGTCGTCGACTTGCCGGCGCCATTGCCGCCGAGCAGCGCCACGATGCCGCCTTCCGGCACCGACAGCGACACACCCTTCAGCACCAGGATCACGTGATTGTAGATGACCTCTATATTGGCCACGTCGATGACATTGGCCGACGCGGCCATCGCCCCTTCCTCCCCCGCCGAGCGGGGGAGGGGTTTCGACGGGCCGGAAGAGGCCGACGTCGACAGCTCAGTTCTCCTTCGAGCAGTCGCGGATCGGCAGCTTCTTCTCTTCCGCGTACTTCTTCGCCGCCGCCTCGACCATCGGCTTGATGACCTTGTCGTCGGATTCGTACCACTCGCTGACCACGTTCCACTTGGTGCCGTCCCATTGCTGGATACGGCCCGCGCGCGTGCCCTCGTGATCCGAGCAGCTCACCTTCATGGGCTTCATCACGCCCTCGAAGCCCAGCTCCTTAACGCGGTCGGCCGAGATTTCGAGATTCTCGATGCCCCAGCGGACCTGCTCGCCGGTGAGCGGCTTATTGCCGAACTTGGTCTGCGCCTTGCGGATCGACTCGACGCCCAGCATGCCGTTCACGAGACCGCGGATGTAGAGCACCTCGCCGGTCTCGTCCCACTTCGCGGAGCCGAGCCCCTTGTCATAGAGGTACTTCTTGAGGTCTTTGTGCACGGCGAACTGGCCGGCGCCGTGCTGAAGCATGGCGGCATTGTAGCCCTTGGCGCCGCCCTCGGCCGGACGCACATCGGGTTCGGCGCCCGACCACCACACGCCGTACATCTTGTCGCGCGGGAAGCCGACGGCAGCCGCTTCCTTGATCGCCGTCGAGTTCATGACGCCCCAGCCCCACAGCAGGACATAGTCCGGCCGGTTCTGGCGGATCTGCAGCCAGGTCGCCTTCTGCTCGACGCCGGGATGGGTGACGGGCATCGGCGTGAAGGCGAAGCCGTGCATCTTGGCGCGCTCTTCGAGAAGCGCGATCGGCTCCTTGCCATAGGGCGAGTCGTGATAGACCAGCACGATCTTCTTGCCCTTGAGCTTGTCGAAGCCGCCTTCCTTCTTGGCGATATGCTGCATGATGATGTCGGCGGCCGACCAATAGGTACCGAGCAGCGGGAAGTTCCATTGGAACACGCTGCCGTCGCGGCTTTCGGAACGGCCGTACCCCATCGAGATGATCGGGATCTTGTCGATCGGCGCCTTCTCGGTGAGCGCGAAGGTGATGCCGGTGCTGAGCGGTGCGACGTAGGCCGTTCCGGTCGGGCCCTTGTTCTTCAGGCGCTCGTAGCACTCCACGCCGCGATCGGTGGCGTAGGCGGTATCGCATTCCTCGTAGTTCAGCTTGACGCCGTTGATGCCGCCGTCGCGCGCATTGATCAGCGCGTAATAGTCGGCAATGCCGTTGGCAAACGGGATGCCGTTCGGCGCATAGGCGCCTGTGCGGTAGATCAGTCCGGCGAGATACTGTTCGTTCTGCGCCCATGCGGCGTTGGGAATGGACGCTGTTGCGACGAAACCTGCCGCAACCGCGGCCGCACCCAGGAGCGCTGCCTTTCCTAGCCTCATCGATTTCCTCCTTTGATTGTGGGTCGATCCTTCTTTGGGCAACCCTTGGTTTAGAGCCTAGTTGATCAGTGCGGGAACGGCCAGAGCCGCAGCTTTTCCTTGGCCACGGCCCAGAGCCGGGCGAGACCGTGCGGCTCGACGATCAGGAAGAAAACGATCATGGCGCCGAACACCATGAACTCCAGGTGGCCGATCAGGGCGACCGACATCTTGATGCCGAGCCAGCCCGGGAGCTGATTGAGCACGATCGGGACCAGGATGATGAAGGCCGCCCCCAGGAAGCTGCCGAGCAGTGAGCCCAGCCCGCCGATGATGACCATGAACAGGAGCTGGAAGGAGCGGTTGATGTCGAACGCCAACGGCTCCCAGGCGCCGAGCCGCAGGAAGGCCCACATGGCGCCGGCGATGCCGATGAAGAACGAGCTGACGGCAAAGGCGGAGAGCTTGGTGCGCAGGGGCCGGAATCCGATGATTTCGGCCGCGATATCCATGTCGCGGATCGCCATCCACGACCGGCCGATATGGCCGCGCACCAAGTTCTTGGCGACCAGGGTCGCCACGACCACAAAGGCCAGGACGAAGAGATAGCGCTCGACGGGGGTGTCGATCTTCCAGCCGAAGACGCTGGTCTCGCCGACCGCGACGGAGCCGGAGGGCGTGTAGTTGGTCAGCCACTTCACGCGAGCGAACAGCCAGTCGAGGAAGAACTGCGAGGCGAGGGTCGCCACGGCGAGATAGAAGCCCTTGATGCGAAGCGACGGGATGCCGAACAGGATGCCGACCGCTGCCGACATCATGCCGCCGAACAGGAAGACGACGATGAGATTGTTGGCCTCCGGCACGCGGAGCCAGAGATTGTAGGCAGCGTAGGCGCCGACGGCCATGAAGCCGCCGGTCCCCAGGGACACTTGCCCGCAATAGCCGACCAGGATGTTCAGGCCGACCGCCGCCAGCGACAGGATCAGGAACGGTATCAGAATCTCGGTATAGAGGTACTGGCTCGCAAACAGCGGCACGACAAGGAAGGCCGCCAGCACGACGGCAATCACGAAAATCCGGTCCTGCACGATCGGGAAGATCTGCTGGTCGGCGTCGTAGCTGGTCTTGAACTGGCCGGCCTCGCGATAGAGCATTTCGGACCCGCCCCCCTTTAGACGCGCTCGATGATGCGCTCGCCGAACAGGCCCTGCGGCCGGAACAGCAGGAAGACCAGGGCGAGCACGTACGCGAACCAGTTCTCGATGCCGCCGCCGGCAAGGTCGAAGGTCCTGACCAGGATCGGCGCCAGGAAGACTTCCGAGAGCTTCTCGCCGGCCCCAATGATCAGGCCGCCGACGATGGCGCCCGGCACCGACGTGAAGCCACCCAGGATCAACACAGGCAGCGCCT
>MEEC01000155.1 GCA_001724315.1 Lautropia sp. SCN 70-15
GCCTTCTACGCAACGCGCGCACGCGGCGAGATCGCCATGATCCTCACCGGCGGCTACGCGCCGGTGCCCGAAGGGGTGATGGACGAGGGCGGCCTCGTGCTCAACAGCCGCGAGCAGCTGGCCGATCACCTGCCGATCACCTCGGCGGTGCGCGAGGCGGGCGGACGCATCGTGCTGCAGATCCTGCACGCGGGGCGCTACGCGCGGGTGCCCGAGTGCGTGGCGCCCTCGCCGGCCAAGGCGCGGATCAACGCCTATGCGCCGCGGGCGCTCGCCACCGACGAGGTCTGGGCCACCATCGAGAGCTACGCCGTCACCGCCGCGCTGGCGGCCGAGGCAGGCTACGCCGGCGTGGAGATCATGGGCTCCGAGGGCTACCTGATCAACGAGTTCACCGCGGCGATCACCAACCAGCGCGACGACGAGTTCGGCGGCTCCTTCGATCGGCGCATCCGCTTTCCGCTGGAGATCGTGAAGGCGGTCCGCGCGCGCGTGGGGCCGGACTTCATGCTCGTCTACCGGATCTCGTCGATCGACCTGATGGAAGGCGGCATGACCGCCGCCGAGATCGCCGAGTTCGCCCGCCGCATCGAGCAGGCGGGCGCGGACATGATCAACGTGGGCGTCGGCTGGCACGAGTCGGCGGTGCCGACCATCGCGGCTTCCGTGCCGCGCGCGGCCTGGGCCGCCGCGGTGCGCAACGTGAAGCAGGCCGTGTCGATCCCGGTGATGGCCTCGAACCGGATCAACACGCCCGAGGTGGCCGAAGCGCTGATCGCCTCTGGAGCCGCCGACCTGGTGTCGATGGCGCGACCGCTGCTGGCCGACCCCGAGTTCGCGNACCCCGAGTTCGCGCTGAAGACCCGCCAGGGACGCGTGAACGAGATCACCCCCTGCATCGCCTGCAACCAGGCCTGCCTGGACCACATCTTCACCGAGCGCGTGGCCACCTGCCTGGTGAACCCGCGGGCGGCGCGCGAGATCGAGTTCATGGATGGACGGTCGCCCTCGTCCCCTGCCTCGCCTCCCTCTTCTGCCTCGTCCTCGCCGTCGCCGCGCCGCCTCGCGGTCGTGGGCGCCGGGCCGGCCGGCATGAGCTTCGCGATCGAGACGGCCCGTCGCGGCCACCACGTCACGCTGTTCGAGGCCGCGCCCGAGATTGGCGGCCTGTTGAACCTGGCCCGGCGCGTGCCGGGCAAGAGCGAGTTCGACGAGCTGCTGCGCTATTTCGCCGTGTCGCTGCAGCGGGCAGGCGTCGAGGTGCGGACCGGTACCCGGGCGAGCGTCGATGCGCTTGCAGGCGGCGGCTTCGACACCGTGGTGCTCGCCACCGGCGTACTGCCGCGCAGGCCCGACATCCCCGGCATCGACCACCCCAAGGTGCTCGGCTACACCGAGGTGCTGTCCGGCCGCGCCGAGGTCGGCGAGCGGGTGGCCATCATCGGCGCGGGCGGCATCGGCTTCGACGTGGCCGAGTTCCTGGTTGGCGATCCGGAAGATTCCACGAACCCGGATGCCTTCCGCAAGGCCTGGGGCGTGGACGCGGCGATCGCCAGCGCCGGCGGACTCGCGCCGCCGAGCCAACACCGGACCCGCCGCCGCGTGCACATGCTCCAGCGCAGGCCCGGCTCGCTCGGCAAGACCCTGGGCAAGTCCACCGGCTGGATCCTCAAGGCGAAGCTGCGCAGGGCCGAGGTCGAGATGATCGCCGGCGCCCGCTACGAGCTGATCGACGATCGCGGCCTGCACTACACCGCGAACGGCGAGCGGCGCCTGCTCGAGGTCGACAACGTGATCGTGTGCGCCGGGCAGGAGCCCGAGCGCTCGCTGCACGACGCGCTCGCGCAGCGCGGCATTCCGGTGCACCTGATCGGCGGGGCGGACGAGGCGGCCGAGCTCGATGCGTATCGGGCGATCGACCAGGGTGTGCGGTTGGCGGTTTCTCTTTGAAAGGTGTGAGCCGTGAAAAAGAAGGGCAATACGCGTTCCGGGAGCATCGAAGCATCCCTGCCTGGTGCCACGGATTCTTGGCGCACGCAGACGTGCTTTCACGAACGCGGTCAGGCAGCGTGGCGGCAGTACCAGCGCACGGGCGTGTCCAGATCCGCCGACGAAGTGCTCGCAAAGCTGCAAGCGAAGCTGGACGCCACCCGAAAAGGACTTGGTGGATAACCCCGGCGCTTCGAGAGCGCGATAGCGCGCCTACGCCAAGGCGCTGCGGAGCTCCCTCACCAACCGCCGCAGCGATTCTCCCGAGCGCGCAACGCCGTACACGTAGCGATCGGGCCGCGCGACCAGCGCCACCGCGCCCCGCTCGCGCAGCCAACCGGCGAGCAGACCGTCGCGTTCCTCGAGCAGCAAGACATCGCCCCCCGATACAGCGGGCGCAGCCGCTCCCAACGCGACCCACCGCCCGCCCAGCGCCGCCCACTCTGCGCGCAACGCGTCGTCGACATCCGCCAGCACATCCGCCAGCACATCCGGCGAACACACGGCGACCAGGAAGCGCGGCCCGACCACATCGTCCAGCCGCCGCCAGGGCCCATCTCCTTGGCGCACCCACGGCTGCACCAGCAGCTCGCCGGCGCCCGGCCTCGGCCTGCCCTGCGCATCGCGATCGATCAGCCCCGCCTCGAGCCCCGGAATGAATCGCTGCCTCACCGTCTCGGCGCGTCCGGAGGCCAGCTCCTCGCCGAGCCGACGGTCGCGCTCGCGCGCCGCTTCGGGGTCCAGCTCGCCGATGATCAGGCCGAAGTCCTTCGCGTGCCCGACCACCGTGCGCACGTGCGGCTTGCGCTCCTCGGTGTAGGTGTCGAGGAGCAGCGGCGCGGCCTGCCCGCGCATCACCGCGTCGAGCTTCCAGGCCAGGTTGTACGCGTCGCGCACGCCCGCGCACATCCCCTGCCCGAGGAAGGGCGGCATCTGGTGCGCGGCGTCGCCCGCCAGGAACACGCGGCCGTGCCGCCACTGCTCGACCACCAGCGCGTGGAAGCGATAGACCGCGGTGCGGCAGTGCTCGAGCCCCGAGGTGTCGACGAACTCACCGAGCACTCGCCACACCGCATCGTGATCGGAGAACTTCTCCGGCGTCTCGTGCGGCAGCATCTTGATCTCCCAGCGCCGCAGCGCGCCGGGCCCCACCATGTAGGTGCCCGGCCGCGACGGCCGGCAGTACTGCACCGCGCGCTGCGGCAGCGGCACCGGGCCTCGCACCCAGGCGTCGACGATCAGCCACCACTCGTCGAAGGCCAGGTCCTCGATCGCGGGGGCGAGCTGCTTGCGCACGGCACTGCTGGCGCCGTCGGCGGCGATCAGGTAGCGCGCGCACAGCGTGACGACGGCGCCGTCGGCCGCGCGGCGCACGCGCGCCAGCACGCCTTGCTCGCCCTGCGCGTCCTGCTCGCCCTGCGCGAAGTCCAGCAGCTGGTGCTCGAGCAGCGTTCGCACGGTGCCCATGCCATCGATCGCGCGCCGCAGCGCGGCCTCGAGCGCCGGCTGCACGAACATGAAGTTGGGCGTCCAGCCCAGCGGCTCGGGCGGCGGCGCCGGATAGAAGCGCTTGATCACCTGGCCGTCGACCCCGAGGTAGTCGGTGCCCGGGTGGGGAATCGCCGCCGCGGCGATCTCGTCGGCGATGCCGATCTCCTGGAACACGCGCAGCGCTTCGTGGTCCGCGGTGATCGCCCGCGGCTTGTCGTAGATGGCCGCGGCCTTGTCGAGAATCGTGACGCGCCAGCCGCGGCGGCCCAGCAGCGCGGCGAGCGTGGCGCCGGTGGGGCCGTAGCCGGCGATCAGGATGTCGGCGTCCGACTCGCGAGTCTCTTGCGTCGTGCTCATCTCGATTCGAATCGTATTGGCGCGGGCTGCGAGTGTCTCATTGCCTGTGCCGCGCCTATGCAAGAAGGACCCGAGAACGGTCGCGTCGTCATGCCCGGCCCGAACCGTCCTGCCTACCAGCGCCGCGCGGCCAGCGCCCGCTGCAGGTGGTCGATCAACAACCTCACCTTCGGCGACACATGCTGCCGGCTCGCGTAGACCGCGTAAATGCCCAGCTCGATCGACCGGTACTCGGGCATCAGTTCGACCAGCCCGCCGTTTCGAAGATCGTCGCCCACCAGGAAGGACGGCTGCAGGACGATCCCGCTGTCGTGCAGCGCGGCCTGCCGGCAGGTGTCGCCGCTGTTGGTGCGCATGCGCGGCTCGACCTTCACCGACACCGGGCCGTCGGGCCCCTCGAACTCCCACTGCTCGCCCATCGAGAAGAGGCTGTAGGAGATCACCGCATGGTCGGCAAGGTCCCGCGGGTGACGTGGCGTTCCGTGGGCCGCCAGGTAGCCCGGCGACGCGCACAGCACCATCCGCGTCGACGACAACTGGCGGCCGATCAGCGACGAGCTCGCAAGGCGACCGATGCGCACCGCGAGGTCGTAGCCCTCCTCGACCAGGTCGACCACTCGGTCGGACAGCGTGATGTCCAGCACGACCCCCGGGTGCTTCGCCATGAACTCGCTCCACAGTGGCGCCAGGTGCAGCAGGCCGAAGGTGACCGGCACGTTGAGCTTGAGCAGCCCGCGCGCCGCGCCCGAGCGCGCGCTGACCTCGGCCTCGGCCTCGGCCTCTTCCACCTCGGCCAGCACGGCCTTGCAGCGCAGGTGAAAGATCCGGCCCTCGTCGGTGAGCGACAGCCGGCGCGTGGTGCGGTGGAGCAGCCGCACACCCAGGCGCGACTCCAGCTCGCCGACCAGCCGCGACACCGCCGCACGGGACAGCCCGAGCGCGTCGGCCGCGCCGACGAAGCTGCCCGCATCGACCACGGCGACGAACACCGTCATTTCCTGGAATCGATTCATCATTGTCTCGATTTACGAAACAATCCATCAATCTAGCAGGGATTTATCTCTTTGCGTTCGATCAATAAAGTGCCTCCATGCCCGGCGCCATGGCGGCGACGGACTTCCAACAACGGAATCACGAGGATCCCTGATGAACACCCCCGCTTCGAACACCCTGAACCTGCTCGGCCGGCTCGGCCTGGCGGCCCTCTTCCTGCCCGCCGGCATCGGCAAGATCACCGGATTCTCCGGCACGGTCGGCTACATCGCATCGGTCGGCCTGCCGCTGGCCACGCTGGGCGCGATCCTGGCCCTGGTGGTCGAGGTCGCCGGCGGCCTCGCGCTGATCCTCGGCTACAAGACGCGGATCGCCGCGCTGGTCCTGGCCGTCTTCACGCTGGTGGCGAGCTTCTTCTTCCACGCCTTCTGGGCAGTGGCGCCGGAGCAGGCCTTCGTCCAGCAGCTGATGTTCTGGAAGAACGTCGCGGTCGCCGGCGGCCTGCTGGTGCTGGCGGCACACGGCGCGGGCGCGTTCAGCCTCGACGGCCGGCAGCGGGCCTGAGCCCCCGACCACGCAATCGATGGAGGAAGTCATGACTGCCCGGACGATCGCGCCGGCCCCGGTGCTTGCCCCGGTGCTCTTCGTGTCGCACGGCGCGCCCACCTTCGCGCTCGAGCCCGGTCCGCTCGGCGCCAGGCTGGGCGAAGTCGGCCGCGAGCTGGACGGCCTGCGCGCAGTGCTCGTCGTGTCGCCGCACTGGCAGACGCGCGGCCTGGAAGTCATGACCACCGAACGACCGGCCACGATCCACGACTTCGGCGGCTTTCCGCCGGCGCTCTACCAGCTGGCTTACCCCGCGCCCGGCGCGCCGGAGGCGGCCGCCGAAGCGGCGAGACTGTTGGGCGAAGCCGGCTGGCAACCGACCGAGAACGACCAGCGCGGACTCGACCACGGCGCCTGGGTGCCGCTGATGCACCTGCTGCCCGATGCCCGGGTGCCGGTGTTCCAGCTCTCGCTGCCGCACACGCTCGACGCGCACCAGGCGCTCGAACTGGGCCGGGCGCTGGCGCCGCTGCGCGAGCGGGGCATCGCGATCCTGGGATCGGGCAGCATGACCCACAACCTCTACGAGTTCCGCGGCGCGGCGTCGCGAACCGAGCCCTACGTGGCGCGTTTCACCGAATGGGTACGGGAGGCCGTGTTGCGGCACGACTCGGCATCGCTCGCCGACTACCGGCGCCGGGCGCCGGAGGCCGTGCGCGCGCACCCGACCGAGGAGCACTTCCTGCCGTTGCTTGTCGCAATGGGCGCCAGCGGCGAAGGCGAACAGCCCATGCTGCTCGACGACGAGGTCAGGTACGGGATGCTGTCGATGGAGTCGTACGCGTGGGGGCTGGCGGCCTGAGGCGCGGCGATCGGGCGCGGCGAGAATCCGTCGCCGGCGTTTTCGTGGCGATGGATCGTGTCTAATGCGATTCATCGTCATTCCCTCGGCATCGCGATGAAGCTCCGGAAGATCGCCCTCGGCCTGGTCGCCGTTCTCGCCGTCGCCGGCACCGCCGGCTGGTTCAGTCTCGACAAGGAGACGCGCGGGCTGCTGATGGCGCTGCCCACCGACCGCGACATCCTGTTCTGGAGCCAAACCCAGCGCGACGCGGCCTTCCGCGCACTCGACCGGCTGCCCTTCCTGGCCAAGGCCCGCACGGTGCCGGCCAGCGACGCGCCGAAGCCGTTGCCGCCCGGCCCGCCGCTGAAGCTTCCGCTCGACGTCGACGCATGGATGGCCGGCCAGCGCAGCGCGGCAGTGGTGGTCCTGCACGACGGCAAGCTGCGTCTGGAGCGCTACGGGCTGGACTTCGACGCCGCCGGGCGCTGGACCAGCTTCTCGGTAGCCAAGTCGATCACCGCCACGCTGGTGGGCGCCGCGATCCGCGACGGCCACATCCGCAGCATGGACGACAAGGTCAGCGACTACATCGCGGACATGAAGGGCTCCGCCTACGACGACGTGAGCATCCGCCAGCTGCTGACGATGACCTCGGGCATCCGGTGGAACGAGGACTACGGCGACCCGAACTCCGACGTGGCCCGCTTCAACAACCACGAACCGGACAAGGGCGTCGACGCGCTGGTGAGCTACCTGCGCAAGCTGCCGCGCGAGGCCCCGGCCGGCACCCGCTGGCACTACAGCACCGGCGAGACCAACCTGGTCGGCATCCTGCTCAGCGAGGCCACGAAGAAGCCGCTCGCCGAGTACCTGTCGGAGAAGATCTGGAAACCGGCCGGCATGGAGCAGCAGGCCACCTGGATCCTGAACCGCACCGGCAAGGAGATCAGCGGCTGCTGCATCCAGGCCGCCACGCGCGACTTCGCGCGCTTCGGCCAGTTCGTGCTGGACGGCGCGCGGGTGAACGGGCAGAGCATCGTGCCCGAGGGCTGGCTCGCCGAGGCCACCACCCAGCGCGCCGCGATCGGC
>MEEC01000156.1 GCA_001724315.1 Lautropia sp. SCN 70-15
CTGGCGCCGGTCCGGAGCCTGCTTACAGGGGCTTGATCGCCGAAGCCTGCAGGCCTTTCGGGCCCTGCTTGACGGTGAACTCGACCCGCTGGGCTTCCTGCAGGGTCTTGAAACCGCTGCCCTGGATTTCCGAGAAGTGCGCGAAGAGATCCGCGCTGCCATCGTCGGGGGCGATGAAGCCGAAGCCCTTCGATTCGTTGAACCACTTGACCGTGCCGGTTGCTCTGCTCATGTTGCGCTCCATTGATTACGCATGACTAAAAACGCCTTGGGCGAAACGTGCCCGTGGCGGCAAACAAATCAAGAGAGCACAACCAGGTATTCCAGGCCGGGATTCGGCCGCGACGCGCTGCGGGGCAGGCGGGCTTGACACAAGAAAGTGGGATCTGCTTGAACCGTATGCGAGGCGCACCTTACACGAGGGGGAGGGCCTTGTCCAGCGGAAGTTGGACGCCAGGCGCCCGGGCCGGCTCAGGCGTTTCGGCGCGCCGCCCGATCGATCGCGTGGCGGGTCGCCTCGCTGGCGTCGGATGGTGCTGCGGGCCGGCGCTGGGCCGGCGCCGAGAACGCGCCGAGCACCGCGCCCGCCTCGAGCCGCGCGGCGAGCATGGCCTCGCTGCTGGGCGGCGCCGCGCCGCAATCCGGGTAGAGATCGCGGATCACGTCGTCGAGCCGCTGCGCGTGCAGCCCCCGCATCAGCAACTGGCGGGCGAGTTCCGGCGCGGTGACCCCGCGGCGCCCGGCCTCCCTGCGCAGGAACTCCGCCAGGGCAGGCGGCAGCCGCACCATGAGCGGTCCGGAGGCCTTGCGTGTCATTCGGGTTCGACGTCCATCGCGACCAGGAAGCGCGACACCATGTTGTAGGCCGCGACGGTGGCCACGAACTCGACCAGCTCGCGTTCGGGCAGGCGGGCCTTCAGCGCGTCGAAGGCCGCATCGGGGACCTTGACCGAACGGGTCATCGCGATCGCGACCGCCAGCGCCGCGCGGTCGGTGTCGTCGAAGCGCGCGGTGTCGGACGCCGCCCGGTCGGGGTCGCGCATCGCGTCGACCTGGGCCTGGGTGCCGCCGGCCTCGATGAACACGGGCGCGTGGTGGATGAACTCGTACTCGGCGCCGTTGATGACCGCCACGATGCACATCGCGAGCTCGCGCAGCCTGGGCGAAAGCGAGAGCCGGGTGCGCACCGCGCCGAGGTAGGCGTTCCAGCCGCTGGCGAGCTCGGGGCTGTGCAGCAGCATCCGGTCCAGGTTGAGCAGCGTGCCGCCGCGCCGCTTGCGCACGGCGTCGACGATCTCGCGCGGCTCGGCCAGGTCTGCGCTCACATAGGGGATTCTCGCCATCGGTTCGCTTCCTCGTCTCGGTCGGTGTGTCGATAGGTCTGTCGATGCGCGGGGCGGCGGGCGGTGCCGTCGCGACGCGCCGGGCGCGTGCCTCAGGCCCGGGCCGCGCGCAATTCCTTGTCCTGCAGCTCGCGCCACATGATCTTTCCGGTGGCCGAGCGCGGCAGCGCGTCGACGATCTCGACGACGCGCGGCGCCTTGTACGCGGCCATCCGCTCGCGGCACCAGGCCACGATGTCTTCGGCGCCCACGCGGCCGCGGCTTTCCGGCTTCAGCACCACCACCGCCTTCACCGTCTCGCCTCGCCGCTCGTCGCGGGCAGCGATCACGCAGGCCTCGCGGATGTCGGGGTGCGCGTACATCATCGCCTCGATCTCGGCCGGCCAGACCTTGAAGCCCGAGGCGTTGATCATCCGCTTGAGACGGTCGGTGATGAAGAAATAACCCTCGTCGTCGTAGTTGCCGATGTCGCCGGTGCGAAAGAAGCGCTTGCCCTCGATCTCGATGAACGCGGCCCGCGTGGCCTCGGGGTCGTTCCAGTAGCCGAGGAACACCTGCGGGGCATGGACCACGATCTCGCCCGACTCGTTCGGGCCGCGCTCGGCCAGCGTGTCGGGGTCGATGATCCGCGAGTCGACGTCGAAGATCGGCACGCCGCCGCACTGCCGCTTCGGGCGCTGCGGCGGGTTGATGTGGGTGGGCGCGATGGTCTCGGACAGCCCGTAGCCCTCGATGTACTCCAGGCCGGTGAGCGCCTTCAGCCGGGCGCCGACGGCTTCGGGCATCGAGGCGCCGCCGCCGCCGATCCGGCGCAGGCTCGACAGGTCGTGCTGCTCGATGCCGGGCATCGACAGCAGGTCGATCGCCATCGTGGTGATGCAGGACCACGAGGTGATCTTCATCGACTCGATCAGCGCGGCCGCGGCCTCGCGGTCCCAGCGCTGGAGCACCACCATCGTGGCGCCGAGCAGCACCGGGCAGTTCATGTTGCCTTGCATGCCGGTCACGTGAAAGAGCGGCAGCGTGGCCAGGATCACCGGCTTCTCGCCCCAGTCGGTCCAGTGGGCGTGCATGACCGCGGTGGCCATCACGGTCCGGTGCGTGTGGATGCAGCCCTTGGGCTTGCCGGTGGTGCCGGACGAATAGGGCAGCACCGCGAGGTCGTCGGGGCCGGCCAGGTGCGGGCCAGGTTCGATGCCGGCCGCCAGCGCGTCGACCCAGCGCGCGATCCGGACCCCCGTAAGGCGCCGGCCCAGGGAGGCGATGTCGACCGGATCGGCCAGCAGCGACGCGGGCGTGCGCGGGGCGGGCGGGTGGCCGATGCAGTCGGCATAGCGGACCAGCACCAGGTGCGCGAGCCCGGCCTGGCCGAGGTGCGCGGCGAGGTCCTCGGCCGCGATGGCCACGCGCGCGCCGCTGTTGGCGGCAAGGTGCGCCACCTCGTCGTCGAGCAGCATGGGATTGACCGGCACCACCATCGCGTCGGCCCGCAGGATCGCGTAGTAGGCGAGCACCCATTGCGGGCTGTTCTGCATGTAGAGCAGGACGCGGTCGCCGCGCTGCACGCCGCATTCGCGCTGCAGCCAGCCGGCCAGCGCGTCGACCTGGGCCAGTCCTTCGCCGTAGGAGATGCTGCCCTCGTAGAAGACCAGCATCGGGTGCCCGGGCTTGCGGCGGGCGGACAGCGACAGGTTCTCGTAGAGCGAACGCTGCGGGTAGTCGAGCGAGAACGGCCGGCCGGGCGGCCAGAAGCGGTGGTGCAGGGTCAGCGCGGGCATCGTTGCGGGCGGGGAATGAGGCTTCCGGATGATACCGGGCGAAGCCCGCCCCGCCCCGAGTGTGAACACGCCCTGCGGGGTGTGAACACGCCCCTACGCGATCCGCGAGTAGCCGCCCGCGGGCCGCGCGCCCTTGCCCAGGTATTCGTCGAAGGCCATGGCCACCGCGCGCACCAGCAGGCGTCCGCGCGGCAGCACGGTCACGCCGGCATCGTCGATCCGCACCGCGCCGGCCTCGACCAGCGGTGCCAGCGAGGCGAGCTCGCGCTCGAAGTGGCGGGCGCCGTCCACGCCGCGGCGTCGGGCCAGCCAGCCCCAGTCGAGCTCGAAGCGGCACATGAGCGATTCGATCGCGTCGCGCCGGATGAAGTCCTCGCGGTTGAGCCGGATGCCGCGGGAGACCGGCAGCCGGTCGGCGGCGAGCGCGTCGTAGTAGCCCTGCAGGACCTTCTCGTTCTGCGCGTAGACGTCGCCGACCGAGGCGATCGCCGAGACGCCGAGCGCGATCAGGTCGCCCGACGAGTGCGAGGTGTAGCCCTGGAAGTTGCGGTTCAGCCGGCCCTCGCGCTGCGCGATCGCGAGCTCGTCGTCGGCCCTGGCGAAGTGGTCGAGCCCGAGGTACAGGTAGCCCGCCGCCTCGAACAGCCGCACCGCCTCCTCGAACATCCGGGCCTTGTCCGGCGACGAGGGCAGGTCCGCCTCGGCGATCCGCCGCTGGGGCTTGAAGAGCGTGGGCAGGTGCGCGTAGTGGTACAGCGCGATCCGGTCGGGGCCGGCCGCGATGGTCTGTTCCACGGTGCTCCGGAAGCTGTCCGGCGTCTGCTTCGGCAGGCCGTAGATCAGGTCCACGTTCACCGAGCGGAAGCCCGAGTCGCGCGCCGCCTCGATCAGGGCGATCGTCAGTTCCTTGGGCTGGATCCGGTTGACCGCCTTCTGGACCTCGAGGTCGAAGTCCTGCACGCCGAGGCTCACCCGGTTCATGCCCAGGTCGCGCAGCACGCGCAGGCGGGCGCCGTCCACCGTGCGCGGGTCGATCTCGATCGAGTATTCGCCTTCGCTGTCGGGCGCGAAGTCGAAGGCTTCGCGGAAGGCCCCGATCAAGCGCGCGAGCTCGGCGTCGGGCATGAAGGTCGGCGTGCCGCCGCCGAAGTGCAGGTGGCTCACCCGGTGCCCGGCGCCGATCCGGTGCTTGACCAGGTACAGTTCCTTGAGCACCGCCTCGAGGTAGGGCGAGGACTGCTCCTGGTGCTTGGTGCCGATCTTGTTGCAGGCGCAGTACCAGCAGATGGTCCGGCAGAAGGGCACGTGAACGTACAGGCCCAGCGGCTCGTCGCGACGGTCGGCGCGGCGCAGCAGCGCGCGGTCGTAGTCCTCGTGGGTGAAGCCCGCGTGGAAACGGTCGGCGGTGGGATAGGAGGTGTAACGCGGCCCGCGACCGCCGAAGCGGTCGAGCAAGTCCTCGTCGATCTCGAGGGGAGGCGGTTTGGTTGATAGCATGGCGGCAAGTGTGCCGCCCCCCGCCAATTCCGCGTCTTGATCGGGCGCAAGCGCGCGGGAAGGAATTCCGCCTTGCGGATCAGGAATTTCCCTGTCCGGCATTCACTCGACCGGCACGGTGTAGTTGAGCGCCATCCGCCCGCCGTCCGGATACACGATCTGGCCGGTCAGGTAGGACGCATCGTCGCTGGCCAGGAAGAGCGCCACCTTGGCGACCTCGTCGGGCTCGCCCAGCCGTCGCATCGGCGTGCGCGACAGCAGCTTCAGGCGTGCCTCGGGCGAGCCCATGACCGCCTTGCGGGCGAGTTCGGTGGCGATCGTGCCCGGCCCGACCGCATTCACGCGGATGTCGTGCGGCGCCAGGGAGATCGCCATGACCCGGGTCAGCTGGTTCACAGCGCCCTTGGAAACCACGTAGGGCACCTGGTCGGGAATGGCCAGGATCGCGTTGACGCTGGACATGTTGACGATCGCGCCGCCGCCGCCCTGGGCGACCATCTGGCGAGCCGCCGCCTGGCCCACGGTGAAGTAGGAGCGCAGGTTCACCGACAGCACGCGGTCGAAGTCTTCCTCGCGCAGGTCGAGGAAGTCCGCGGCGTGGGTGATGCCGGCGTTGTTCACCAGCACGTCGAGCCGCCCGAAGCGCTCGACCGCGGCCTTCACCAGCGCCGTGCCCGCGCCCGAGGCGGCCACGTCGGCGGCCACGAAGTGCATGTCCGGCACGCTGGCCGCGACCGCGCTGCCGGCATCGGCGTCGCGGTCGGCGATGACCACCTTCGCGCCCTCGGCGGCGAAGCGGCGCGCGATCGCCTCGCCGATGCCCTTCGCCCCGCCCGTCACCAGGGCCACCTTGTCCTTCAAACGCATTGCCTGTTCTCCTCCGTCTTCGGCTTGCCCGATGGGATAATCCGGGCGACATGAAAGCTTCGAGATCGCGGCGGCCCGCAAGCCGCCGAAAGCCGGCATTTTGCGCCATCCTCGCGATGGCCCTCTTCATGCTCGCCTTCCTGGGGCTGCCGGCGCGCGCCGAGCCCGGGCCGCCGGTCGCCGACTGGCTGCGCGAGGCAGGGATCGATCCGGCCGACGTGGGCATCGCGATCCGCCGGCTCGACGGCGACCGTGGAGAGCGCGGCGGGCCGGCCTGGAGCCTGAACGCCGACCGGCCGTTCAATCCGGCCTCCACGCTGAAGCTGGTCACCACCTGGGCCGCGCTGTCCATCCTCGGGCCCGAGTTCCGCTGGCGCACCACGCTGCACCTGCGCGGCCCCATCGTCGACGGCGTGCTCCAGGGCGACCTGATCCTGCGCGGCGGCGGCGACCCCAAGCTCGTGGTGGAGGATCTCACCGAGTGGATCGCCCGGATCCGGGCCGCCGGGCTGCGCGAGATCCGCGGCGACCTGGTGATCGACGACGCGATCTTCGAACCGGTCGACGAAACGCTGGCGCCCTTCGATGGCGACGCCTCGCAGCCCTACAACGTGCTGCCCTCCGGCGCGCTGATGAACTTCAAGGCCACGCGGCTGGTGGTCCGCCCCGAGGCCTCCGGGGCCCGAATCGAGCTCGATCCGCCGCTGGCCGACGTCCGGATCGAGAACCGGGTCCGCGTGCAGCGCGGTCCCTGCCGCAATGGCGCCGCGGGCCTGCGGGTGCGCGATGAGGCCGGGCGGGGCGACGCGCCGCCGGTCATCCGGGTCGAAGGCCCTTACTCGGCGGGGTGCGGCGAGCAGGGCCTGTTCGCGGCGGTGCTCGGCCACGTCGAGTTCGCGCGGGCCTTCTTCGCGGCGGCCTGGCGGGGCTCCGGCGGAGTCTG
>MEEC01000157.1:0-2893 GCA_001724315.1 Lautropia sp. SCN 70-15
CGTCGCGCAGCGCGGCCAGCGTCTGCGCGATGCGGCCGAGCTCGGTCGGCTGGTTGCGGCCGCCATCGAGCCAGGCCGGCGGGATGTCGGGCGCGTCGGTTTCGACGACCAGCGCGTCGGCCGGCAGGCTGGCGGCGAGCCGGCGGATCCGCAGCGAACCGTCGAAGGTCATCGCGCCGCCGAAGCCCAGCACGAAGCCGAGCTCGAGGAACTGGCTTGCCTGTTGCGCGCTCCCGTTGAAGGAGTGCGCGGTGCCGCCGGGCGGGCGGTAGCGCCTGAGCTGCTTCAGGATGGCGTCCTGCGCGCGGCGCAGGTGCAGGATGACCGGCAAGCCGAATTCGGCGGCCAGCGCGAGCTGCGCCTCGAAGAAGCGAAGTTGCCGTGCGTGGTCCAGCCCCGGCACGAAGTGATCCAGGCCGATCTCGCCGATGCCCACGAAGCGCGGATCGGCCATGGCCGCCTCGACCTCGCGCCGGAGCGCCGCGAGGTCGTCGTCCCCGGCCCGATCCACGTACATCGGGTGGATGCCCAGCGCGTAGCCGATGCCGGGCCGGCCGGCGGCCAGCGCCCGCACCCGGGCGAAGCTCGCGACGTCGACGGCCGGCACCACGATCATGCCGACGCCGGCCGCCTTCGCGTCGGCGACCACGCGCTCGCGATCGGCGTCGAACTCCGCGGCGTCGAGGTGGCAGTGGGTGTCGATCAGCATGCTGCGATTGTCGCAGGCCGGGGCCGCGCGCCGCGGCCGGACAGTGCCGTTATCCGGCGATCCGGCCGTCGCGCAGCACGATCGTGCGGTCGAGCCGCGCCGCCAGGCTCATGTCGTGGGTGACCACGACGAAGGCGGTGCCGAAGTGCGCCGCCAGCTCGTTCATCAGCCCGAACACGCCCTCGGCGGTGGCGCTGTCGAGGTTGCCGGTGGGCTCGTCGGCGAGCACCGCATGCGGCTCGGTCACCAGCGCCCGGGCCAGCGCGACCCGCTGGCGCTCGCCGCCCGACAGCTGCCCCGGAGTGTGCGCGACTCGCGCGGCCAGCCCGACGCGGCCGAGCATCTCGCGCGCGGCCTCCCGCGCCTGCGGCGTCGGCACCCGGCGGATGCGCAAGGGCATCGCCACGTTGTCGAGCGCGCTGAACTCCGGCAGCAGGTGGTGGAACTGGTAGACGAAGCCGAGCAGCCGGTTGCGCCGCGCGCCGACCTCGGCCTGCGACAGCCCGGCGATCGGCTCGCCCTGCCAGCGCACCTCGCCGGCGCTGGGCTCGTCGAGCCCGCCCAGCAGGTGCAGCAGCGTGCTCTTGCCCGAACCCGAGGCGCCGACCACCGCGACCCGCTCGCCCGCGTGCAGCGCCAGGTCGATTCCGTGCAGCACCGGCACCGCCACCTCGCCGCTGCCGTAGGTCTTGCGCAGGCCGGAGCAGGCCAGCACCGGCGGCTCGCCGGAAGCCGGCGTCGCCGCACCGGAAGCCGGCATCGCCTCGCCCCGCGCGCCCGCCTGCATGCGCTCACTCATAGCGCAGCGCCTCTGCCGGCCGCACCCGCGACGCGCGCCAGCTCGGATACAGGGTCGAGGCCAGCGCCAGCACGCAGGCGGTCAGGCCGATGCGAAGCACGTCGTCGGCGCGCAGGTCGCTGGGCAGGTGGCTGATGAAGTAGATGCCCTTGGGCAGCACCTCGAAGCCGAACAGGGTCTCGACGAAGCTCACCGCCGGCCCGACGTTCAGCGCGAGCAGCACGCCCAGCAGCACGCCGGCGAAGGTGCCCAGCAGGCCCACCGACGCGCCCTGCACCACGAAGATCTTCATGATCGACGCGGGCGACGCGCCGAGCGTGCGCAGGATCGCGATGTCGGACTGCTTGTCGGTGACCGTCATCACCAGCATCGACACCAGGTTGAAGGCGGCGACCGCGATGATCAGCGTGAGGATGATGAACATCATCCGCTTCTCGATCTGCACCGCGGCGAACCAGTTGCGGTTCTCCGCCGACCAGTCGCGCACGTAGAGGTCCCCGGTCAGCATCTTCGTGAGGTCGCCCGCCACGCGCGGCGCCTGCATCATGTCGTCGGTCTTCAGGCGAACGCCGGTCACGCCGTCGACCCGGAACAGCTTGGCCGCGTCGTCGATGTTCATCAGCAGCAGGCTCGAGTCGTACTCGAAGTGACCGGCGGCGAACACCGCGACCACGGTCAGCTGCCGCAGCCGCGGCACCAGGCCCGCCGGGGTGGCGGTGCCCTGGGGCGCGATCAGCGTGAGCTTCGAGCCGACGTCGAGGAAGAGCTGGCCGGCCAGCTCGCGGCCGATCGCCACGCCGAACTCGCCCGGCCGCAGCTCGGCGAGCGAACCGCGATCCATCTTCGCGGCGAAGTCGGCCACCTGCGGCTCCAGCGCCGGGTCGATGCCGCGCACCAGCACGCCGCGCACGCTGTCGTCGACGGTGAGCATCGCCTGGCCCGCCACGTAGGGCGCGCCGCCGATCACCCGCGGATGCTTGCGGGCGTCGGCCAGCACCTTCTGCCAGTCGTGAAGCGGCTCGCGGCCGGCGAACACCTCGACGTGCGAGAGCACCGACAGCATCCGGTCGCGGACTTCCTTCTGGAAGCCGTTCATCACCGACAGCACCACGATCAGCGCCGCCACGCCGAGCGCGATCCCGGCGACCGACAGGCCGGAGATGAAGGAGATGAAGCCGTTGCGCCGCCCGGCGCGCCGGCTCGCCCGCGTGTAGCGCAGGCCGATGAAGAGTTCGTAGGGAGTTTGCATGACGGACGCGGCAGTTTGCCACAGCGCCCGCGGCGCAAGCCCTAAAATGCCGGGGTGACGATCACGATCCTCTGCGCCGGCGCGCTGGCCCTACCGGGCGGCGCCGACGACGACGCCCGCCCCGCCCTGCTCGCCC
>MEEC01000157.1:2923-9312 GCA_001724315.1 Lautropia sp. SCN 70-15
GCGCGCGCCCGCGCGCCCCGCCGCCGCCGCGACGACGCGCTGACCCCGCGCGAGCTGCCCGACGAGACCTGGCTGCGCGAGCGCTTCGGCGCGGAACGGGGCGCGAGCGTCGCGGCGCACGCGGCGCACGCGATCGCCGGCGGCGCCGCCGCTTCGCCCGCGCTGCTGGTGCGGCCGGTTCATCTGCACGTGGGCCTGGACCACCTGGTGCTCGCCGTGCCGCAGGCCGACGAGATCGAAGCGGCCGAAGCCGCCGCGCTGGCCGAGGCGGCCAACGCGCTGTTCGCCGACGATGGCCTGCTCTGGTCGGCCGACGCGCCGCACGCCTGGACGCTGCGGGCCACGAACGACGCGGGCCGCGCCCGGCTCGAGGCGCTCGGCGGGCTGGCTTGCCGCAGCGCGCGGCTGGCCTCGGGGCGCAACATCGACGCCTGGCAACCCGAGGGCGACGCGGCCCGCGCCTGGCGCGCCATCGTCAACGAGTTGCAGATGCTCTGGTTCCAGCATCCGGTGAACCTCGCGCGCGAGGCCGCCGGCCGACCCGTGCTGAACAGCGCCTGGCTCGAAGGCCGCCCCGGCATCGCCGGCGTGCGCGCCTTCGACGCGGTGGTCACCGCCGACGACGCGGTGGCCGGCGTGGCCTTGTCGGCCGGCAGCGAGGTGAGCGCGCTGGACCCGCTGGCCAGCGCCGACGATTTCGTGCGGATGGTCGCGATCCAGGAGAACGCCGACACCGTGCTGCTCGACCCGGGCTGGTGGCGGCTCGCCGTCTCGCGCGCCGACCCGCTGGCCTGGCGCGAGGGCTGGACCCGGCTCGATGCGCTCGTCGAGCGGCTCGCGGCCGCGGGAGAAACCGTCGAGGCGATCGTGCTGGCCGGCGAGCGCGACCTGGTCGAGTTCTCGCCCCGGCCCTCCGACCGCTGGGCCCTGTGGCGCAGGCGCTCGCTGGCCGCGCTGCTGGCCGCGCATCGATGACCGCGATCGAAGTCCGCCCTGTGCCCAGGCCGGCCTATTCCCGGCTGGTCGACGCGGGCCTGTCGCCGGTGCTGGCCCGGCTGCTCGCCGCGCGCGGCATCGCTGCGCCCGAGGAGGTCGCCGAAGGCCTCGACGGACTGCTGCCGCCGGACGCGATGAAGGGACTGGCCGAAGCGGCCCGGCTGCTGGCCGACGCGATCGCCCGCGGCGAGTCCTTCTGCGTCGTGGCCGACTACGACTGCGACGGCGCGACCGCCTGCGCGGTGGCGGTGCGCGGGCTGCGCATGCTCGGCGCCCGCGTCGACTACCTGGTGCCCAACCGCTTCGAGCACGGCTACGGGCTGGGCGAGCCGGTGGTCGCGCTGGCTGCGCGACACCCCCGCCTGGGCCGGCCCGACTGGCTGATCACGGTGGACAGCGGCATCGCCAGCGTCGACGGCGTGCGCGCGGCGCGGGCGGCGGGCATGCGGGTGATCGTCACCGATCATCACCTGCCCGGCCCTGAACTCCCCGAGGCCGACGCGATCGTCGACCCGAACCAGCCCGGCTGCGGCTTCGGCAGCAAGCACCTGGCCGGCGTGGGCGTCATGTTCTACCTGCTGATCGCGCTGCGCGCCGAGATGCGCCGGCGCGGAGTCGTGGCGGCCGCCGACGCGCCGCTGCAGAACCTGCTCGACCTGGTCGCGCTGGGCACGGTGGCCGACCTGGTCAGGCTGGACCGCAACAACCGGCTGCTGGTCGCGGCCGGCCTGCGCCGGATCCGCGCCGGGCGCGCCTGCGCCGGGATTCGCGCGCTGCTGCAGGTGGCCGGGCGCGACGCGCGGCGCACGGTCGGCACCGACCTGGGCTTCGCGCTGGGCCCGCGGATCAACGCGGCCGGCCGGCTCGCCGACGCCTCGCTGGGCATCGAGTGCCTGCTGGCCGACGACGAGACCCGCGCCGACGCGCTGGCCCGCGAGCTCGACGCGATGAACCGCGAGCGCCGCAAGATCGAGGCCACGATGCGCGACGAGGCGATGGCCGACCTGGACGCGCTGCCCGAGGGCGGGCTCGGCCTGGTGGTGTTCCGCGAGGGCTGGCACGAGGGCGTGGTGGGCCTGGTGGCGAGCCGGGTCAAGGAGCGCCGCCACCGGCCCGCGATCGCGCTCGCGCCCTCGAGCGCCGACCCGACGGTGCTGCGCGGCTCGGGCCGCTCGATTCCGGGCGTGCACCTGCGCGACGTGCTCGACCTGGTCGACAAGCGCGAGCCCGGCCTGCTGCTGCGCTTCGGCGGCCACGCGATGGCCGCCGGGCTGTCGATGCGCGCCGACGGCGTCGCGCGGCTCGCCGCGGCCTTCGAGGCCGCGCTGGCCGAGCTCGCCGATCCCGCCTGCTTCGCGCGGGTGCTGTCGACCGACGGCGGGCTCGACCCCGACAGCATCGACCTCGAGCTGCTCGAGACGCTCGAGTCCCAGGTCTGGGGCCAGGGCTTTCCGGAACCGCTCTTCTCGGATCGCTTCGTCGTGGAGCGCCAGTCCATCGTCGGCGAGCGTCACCTGAAGCTCGCGCTGCGGCTCGGCGCGCGACGGCTCGATGCGATCGCCTTCGGCCGCACCGAGCCGCTGCCCGCGCAGGCCCTGCTGGCCTACCGGCTGCTGCGCGACGACTGGCAGGGCCGGGCCCGCGTGCAGCTGGTGGTCGAGGCGGTGTCGCCCGTCATATAATGTCGGGTTTTTCACGAATCGCAGAGAGAGGATCACGCCATGGAAGCCGAACGCCTGAATCAGATCGATTCCCTCATCGGCGACCTGCGCGAGCGGGCCGCCGAGCTCCGGAGGTATCTTTGACTTCGACCGGAAGAAGAACCGGCTCGACGTCCTGAACCGCGAGTTCGAAACCGCGGACATCTGGAACGACCCGGCCCGGGCCCAGGAGCTCGGCCGGGAGAAGAAATCGCTCGAGAACGTCGTCGAGCGGCTGGTCGAGATCGACTCGAAGATCACCGACAGCCGCGAGCTGTTCGACATGGCGCGCGGCGAAGACGACGACGACACGCTGGTCGCGGTCGAGGCCGACGTGCGCGAGGTCGAGCACATGGTCGAGGACCTCGAGTTCCGCCGGATGTTCTCCAACCCGGCCGACCCGAGCAACTGCTTCATCGAGATCCAGGCCGGCGCCGGCGGCACCGAGGCCCAGGACTGGGCGTCGATGCTGCTGCGCCAGTACCTGCGCTACTGCGAGCGCAAGGGCTTCGAGACCGAGGTGCTCGAGGAATCCGAGGGCGACGTGGCCGGCATCAAGGGCGCCACGATCAAGGTCAGCGGCGAGTACGCCTACGGCTACCTGCGCACCGAGACCGGCATCCACCGGCTGGTGCGCAAGTCGCCCTTCGACTCCAGCGGCGGGCGGCACACCTCGTTCGCGTCGGTCTTCGTGTACCCCGAGGTCGACGACTCCTTCGAGGTCGAGATCAATCCCGCCGACCTGCGCATCGACGTCTACCGCGCCTCGGGCGCGGGCGGCCAGCACGTGAACAAGACCGAGTCGGCGGTGCGGATCACGCACAACCCGACCGGCATCGTCGTGCAGTGCCAGAACGACCGCTCGCAGCACTCGAACAAGGACGCGGCGATGAAGATGCTGCGCGCGCGCCTCTACGACCACGAGATGCGCAAGCGCCGCGCCGAGCAGGACAAGATCGAGGCGGGCAAGGCCGACATCGGCTGGGGCCACCAGATCCGCTCCTACGTCCTCGACAACTCGCGGATCAAGGACCTGCGCACCAACGTCGAGATCAGCAACACCCGCGCGGTGCTCGACGGCGACCTCGATCCGTTCATCACCGCCAGCCTGAAGCAGGGAGTCTGACGCCTTGTCCGCCGATACGAACCCGCAGCACGGGCAGCACGCCCCCCTCCCCGCCCACGAGGACAACGCGATCATCGCCGAGCGCCGGGCCAAGCTCGCCCGGCTGCGCGAGAACGGGGTCGCGTTCCCGAACGACTTCCGACCCGCGCACCGGGCGGCCGCGCTGCACCAGCACTACGGCTTCAAGACGCGCGAGCAGCTCGAGGCCGAGCATGTCGCCGTCACGCTGGGCGGGCGCATCGTGCTCAAGCGCGTGCAGGGCAAGGCCAGCTTCGCCACCATCCAGGACGGCTCGGCCACCGGCGCCGGCGGCGCGGACGGGCGCATCCAGCTCTGGCTGAACGACGACGGCGTGGGCGCCGAGACTCACGAGGCCTTCAAGCACTGGGACCTCGGCGACATCGTCGGCTGCGAGGGCGTGCTGTTCAAGACGATGAAGGGCGAGCTGTCGGTGCGCTGCACCGCCATCCGCCTGCTCGCCAAGTCGCTGCGGCCGCTGCCCGACAAGTTCCACGGCATCGCCGACCAGGAGCTGCGCTACCGGCAGCGCTACGTCGACCTGATCGTCACGCCGGAATCGCGCGACACCTTCGTGGCGCGCAGCCGCACGATGGGCGCGATCCGCAACTTCATGGCCTCGCACGGCTTCCTGGAAGTGGAGACGCCGATGCTGCACCCGATCCCGGGCGGCGCGGCGGCCAAGCCCTTCGTCACGCACCACAACGCGCTCGACCAGCAAATGTTCCTGCGGATCGCGCCGGAGCTGTACCTGAAGCGGCTGATCGTCGGCGGTTTCGAGCGCGTGTACGAGATCAACCGGAACTTCCGCAACGAGGGGATCAGCCCGCGGCACAACCCCGAGTTCACGATGATGGAGTTCTACGCCGCGTACACCGACTACCGGTGGATCATGGACTTCACCGAGGAAGTGATCCGCGACGCGGCGCGCGCCGCCACCGGCGCCACCACCGTCAGCTACCAGGGCCGCAGCATCGACCTGGGCCGGCCCTTCGAGCGGCTGTCGATCACCGGCGCGATCGCCAAGTACGCCCCGCAGTACATGCCGGCGCAGCTGCAGGATGCCGGCTTCCTGCGCGGCGAGCTGAAGCGGCTCGGCGCGGCGGTCGACCAGCCGCCGCTCGCCACCGCGGGGCTGGGCGCGCTGCAGCTCGCCTTGTTCGAGGAGGTCGCCGAGAGCCAGCTCTGGGACCCGACCTTCATCATCGACTACCCGGTCGAGGTCTCGCCGCTGGCCCGCAGCTCCGATTCGCGCCCCGGCATCACCGAGCGCTTCGAGCTCTTCATCACCGGCCGCGAGATCGCCAACGGCTTCTCCGAGCTCAACGACCCCGAGGACCAGGCCGAGCGCTTCCACGCCCAGGTGGCCGCCAAGGACGCCGGCGACGAGGAGGCGATGTTCTACGACGCCGACTACATCCGGGCGCTCGAGTACGGCATGCCGCCCACCGGCGGCTGCGGGATCGGCATCGACCGGCTGGTCATGCTGCTGACCGACAGCCCGAGCATCCGCGACGTGGTCCTGTTCCCGGCGCTCAAGCGCGAGGACTGAAACGCCGATGACCGAGGCCGGGGCGCCGCAGGCCGACGGCCGGCGCCGGGCCCTCGGGCCGGTGATCGCCGCACTCGGCGTCACCCAGATCGTCGGCTGGGGCACGACGCACTACATGCCGGCGGTGCTGGCCGCCCCGACGGCCGCCGGCCTCGGGCTGGGCGCCACCGCCGTGCTCGGCGCCTTCTCGTGGGGCATCCTGGTCGCGGGGCTGACCGCGCGCCCCGCCGGACGGCTGATCGACCGCCTGGGCGCGCGCAAGGTGATGAGCGCCGCTTCGGTCATCGCCGCCGCCGGGCTGCTGGTGCTGGCCGCGGCGCAAGGCCTGGCCGGGCTGCTCGCGGGCTGGACCCTGCTCGGCCTGGCGCTTCGCTCCATCCTCTACGACGGCGCCTTCGCGGCGCTGACCGCGCTGGCCGGGGCGGACGCGCGGCGCGCGATCTCGCTTCTCACGCTGCTGGGCGGCCTGGCCTCGACCGCGTTCTGGCCGATCGGCCACTGGCTCGACACCGCGCTGGGCTGGCGTGCCACGCTCGTCGTCTACGCGGTGCTCAACCTGGCCATCTGCCTGCCCCTGCACTGGCGCTTCGCCGGAGGACCTGCCGGCGCCCGCGGCGCCGACGATCGGCCCGCCGCACCGGCGCACCCCGGCATGTCGCTGCCCGCCCGCCAGCGTCGGCTGGCGCTCTGGCTGCTGGCCGCGACCTTCACGCTGCACGCCTTCGTCGCGTCGACGATGGCCGCCCACCTGCCGATGCTGCTCGACGGCCTGGGGCTGGGCACCGCGGTCGTGGTCTCGGCCGCGGCGCTGATGGGCGTGGCGCAGGTCGGCGCGCGCCTGGTCGAGATGCTGATGCAGAGCCGCTTCAGCGCACTGGCGACCGCCCCGCCCTCGGTGGCGCTGCTGCCGGCCGCCTTCGCAGTCGCCCTGGCCTGGCCCGGCCACGCGACGGCGGCGGCGCTGTTCGTGATCCTCTACGGTTGCGCGAACGGCCTG
>MEEC01000158.1 GCA_001724315.1 Lautropia sp. SCN 70-15
GCACCGTGTTGCCCTCCACCGTTTCCCGGCCGATGCGCAGCTCGGGCGGGTCGAGCAGGAAGGTGTACTCGCGAACGAAGCGGCCCGCGGCCCAGTTCAGCTCGACCAGCAGGTCGACGAAGGGCTCGTTGATCGGCTGCGTGGACGTGATCCGGACGAAGGCCCGGCCGTCTGGCCGGCGGTCGACCGCGAAGCGCAGCGAGCTCAGCGCGGGATTGAACTCCATGCCGGCCTGCCGGAAGGCGTCGGGCGATGCGAGGCGGGCCGCCAGCGTGGCCAGCTCCTCGCGCGACGCCGACGTGATCTCGACTTCGGCCTGCAGAGGCTGGCCCAGCGCCGACTGAACGGTGAGCCGCCCGAGGCCGGCCGCGAAGGCCGTGGACTGCACGCCACCCGACAAGGCGGCGGCCATTGCCAGTGCCAACACGGTCGGCCTGCCCGCAATGCGCCGGAGATTCCGACGTTCGACCTCAGATTTCACGCTTGTCCCCAGACGCATCAATGGATTTTTTGAGGCTAGCATCAGCCATTTACCGGTGCAAGCTCACGCAACACTGAAACAACGCCGCCCGTCGGCGCGAACGGGCGGCTGTCGGTTCAGTCGAGCAGGATGCGCAGCATCCGGCGCAGCGGCTCCGCCGCGCCCCACAGCAGCTGGTCGCCGACCGTGAACGCGCTCAGGTACTCGGGGCCCATGGCCAGCTTGCGCAGCCTGCCCACCGGCACGCTCATCGTGCCGGTGACCGCCGTGGGCGAGAGCTCGCGAACGCTGGACTCGCGATCGTTCGGCACCAGCTTCACCCAGTCGTTGGCCCCGGCGATCAGCGCTTCGACGTCGGCCAGCGGCACGTCCTTCCTGAGCTTGATCGTGAGCGCCTGGCTGTGGCAGCGCATCGCGCCCACGCGCACGCACAGGCTCTCGATCGGGATGTGCCCTTCGCCCTGGGCCGGCAGGCCGAGGATCTTGTTGCACTCGGCGTCGCCCTTCCACTCTTCGCGCGAGGTCCCGTTGCCGAGATCCTTGTCGATCCAGGGAATCAGGCTGCCCGCCAGCGGCACCCCGAAGTGCTGGGTCGGGAAGGCGGACGAGCGCATCGTCTCGGCGACCTTGCCGTCGATTTCCAGGATGGCCGAGGCCGGATCGGCCAGCAGGCCGCGCACCGAGTCGTGGGCCGCGCCCATCTGCGCCAGCAGCTCGCGCATGTTCTGCGCGCCGGCGCCCGAGGCCGCCTGGTAGGTCATGGCGGTGATCCACTCGATCAGGCCTTCGCGGAACAGGCCGTTCAGGCCCATCATCATCAGGCTGACCGTGCAATTGCCGCCGATGAAGTCCTTCTTGCCCTGCGCGAGCGCGTCCTGGATGACCTTCAGGTTGACCGGGTCGAGGATGATCACCGAGTCGTCCTTCATCCGCAGCGTGGAGGCCGCGTCGATCCAGTAGCCGTTCCAGCCGGCCGCGCGCAGCTGCGGGAACATCTCGGTCGTCCAGTCGCCGCCCTGGCAGGTCAGGATCACGTCCATCTTCCTGAGCGCGTCGACCGAGTTCGCGTCCTGCAGCTTGCCGCCCGACGCGCCAGGCACGTCCGGGGCGTCGCCGCCCGCGTTCGAGGTGCTGAAAAACACCGGCTCGATCAGCGCGAAGTCCTTCTCCTCGCTCATCCGCTGCATCAGCACGGACCCGACCATTCCGCGCCATCCGACGATTCCGACCTTCTTCATTTCCTTCTCCTTGCGGGCGCCGCGCGGCGCCGCCGTGATTCGCGCCCGCGCTCAGAGCGCGGCCAGCACCGCGTCGCCCATTTCCTTCGTGCCGACCGTCCGCTTGCCCGCCTCGGCGATGTCGGCGGTGCGGAAGCCCTGGGCCAGCACCTTGCGCACCGCGCCCTCGACCCGCTGGGCCGCGGCCTCGTGCCCGAGGGAGTGGCGCAGCAGCATGGCCGCCGACAGGATGGTGGCCAGCGGATTCGCGACGTCCTTGCCCGCGATGTCCGGCGCTGAGCCGTGGATCGGCTCGTACATGCCGAAGTTGCGCGCGTTCAGCGAGGCCGAGGGCAGCATGCCGATCGAGCCAGTCAGCATCGAGGCCTCGTCGGACAGGATGTCGCCGAACATGTTGCCGGTGACGATCACGTCGAACTGCTTCGGGTTGCGCACCAGCTGCATCGCGGCGTTGTCCACGTACATGTGGGTGAGCTCGACGTCGCGGAACTCCTGGTGCACCTCGGTGACCACGTCGCGCCAGAACTGGGTGGTCTCAAGCACGTTGGCCTTGTCGACCGAGCAGACCCGGCGCTGGCGCTTGCGCGCGGTCTCGAAGGCCAGCCGCGCGATGCGGCGGATCTCGCCTTCGGTGTAGCGCATCGTGTCGAAGCCTTCACGCTCACCGTTCTCGTTGGTGCGCACGCCGCGCGGCTGCCCGAAGTAGATGTCGCCGGTCAGCTCGCGCAGGATCAGCAGGTCCAGCCCCGCGACCACCTCGTCCTTCAGCGTGGAGGCATGGGCGAGCTCCGGGTAGACGATCGCCGGGCGCAGGTTGGCGAAAAGGTCGAAGTGCTTGCGCAGGCGCAGCAGGCCCTGCTCGGGCCGCTTGGCGCGCGGCAGCGTGTCGTACTTGGGACCGCCGACCGCCCCGAACAGGATGCCGTCGGCCTGCTCGCACAGCCGCAGCGTGGCCTCGGGAAGCGGATCGCCCGCGCTGTCGTAGCCGGCGCCGCCCACCGGCGCGGTCTCCATCTCGACGGACAGGCCGTCGCTGGCGAGCGCCGTCAGCACGCGCATCGCCTGCTCGGTGATCTCGGGGCCGATGCCGTCGCCGGGAAGTACCGCAATCTTCATGCTGGATCCTCGTTCTGTTCAGTTCGGTGGAATCTCGAGTGCTCAAATGCGAAGGCCCGGCCTGGAATCCCAGGCCGGGCCGCGCGTGTCCTTCGCCTGCCCGCCCGGGAAGTTCAGCCGGCCAGCGTGTTCGCGAGCCACGGCTGCTCGCGCAGGCGTTTCGCCTCGAACTCGCGGATCTCGTCGGCGTGGCCCAGCGTGAGCCCGATCTCGTCGAGCCCCTTCAGCAGGCATTCCTTTCGGAACGGATCGACGTCGAAGCCGAAGCTGCGCGAGCCGTCCGCGGTGCGCACCTGCTGCGCGGGCAGGTCCACGATCAGCTCGAAGCCGTTGAAGGCGTTGACCTGGTCGAACAGCCAGTCGACCTCGCTTTCGGACAGCCGCACCGGCAACAGGCCGTTCTTGAAGCAGTTGTTGAAGAAGATGTCCGCGTAGGACGGGGCGACGATCACCCGGAAGCCGTAGTCTTCGAGCGCCCAGGGCGCGTGCTCGCGCGAGGACCCGCAACCGAAGTTCTTGCGCGTGAGCAGGATGGAGGCGCCCTTGTAGCGCGGCTGGTTCAGCGGGAAATCCGGGTTCAGCGGGCGCGTGGAATTGTCCATGCCCGGCTCGCCGCGGTCGAGATAGCGCCACTCGTCGAACAGGTTCGGCCCGAAGCCGGTCCGCTTGATCGACTTCAGGAACTGCTTCGGAATGATCGCGTCGGTGTCGACGTTGGCCCGATCGAGCGGGGCCACGAGGCCGCGGTGAACCGTGAGACTGCGCATGGAATTCGTTCGCTCGTTACTTCTTGGCCGCACCGGAGATCGTCTCCCCGGCCTTCTCGATGTCCTTGCCCACGCCGGCAACGGTGTTGCAGGCGCTCAGGGAAGCGCCCAGCAGGGCCGCCAGCACGATCGCAACCAGTTTCTTCATTCGCACAGACTCCGCTCAGAGACGCCGCACGTCGACGAAATGCCCCTCGACCGCTGCGGCTGCCGCCATCGCGGGGCTCACGAGATGGGTCCGGCCGCCGGCGCCCTGGCGGCCTTCGAAATTGCGGTTCGAGGTGGAGGCGCAGCGCTCGCCCGGCTCCAGCCGGTCGGCGTTCATGGCCAGGCACATCGAGCAACCGGGTTCGCGCCACTCGAAGCCGGCGTCGCGGAAGATCTTGTCCAGGCCCTCGGCCTCGGCCTGTGCCTTGACCACGCCCGACCCGGGCACGACCATGACCAGCTTGACGTTGGACGCCTTGCGCCGGCCGCGCACCACCGCCGCCGCCTGGCGCAGGTCCTCGATCCGCGAGTTCGTGCACGAGCCGATGAACACCTTGTCCACGCGGATCTCGGAGATCGGCGTGTTCGGCTTCAGGCCCATGTACTGCAGCGCGCGCTCCATGCCCTCGCGGCGCACCGGATCCTTTTCCTTGTCGGGGTCGGGCACCCGCTCGTCGATCGCGACGACCATCTCGGGCGAGGTGCCCCAGGTGACCTGCGGACGCAGCTGCGAGGCGTCGATGTCGACCACCAGGTCGAACTTCGCGCCGGGATCGGAGCGCAGCTCGCGCCAGAGCGGCACCGCGCGGTCCCAGTCGGGGCCGGCCGGCGCCATCGGCTTGCCTTTCAGGTAGGAGAGCGTGACGTCGTCGACCGCCACCATGCCCGAGCGCGCGCCGGCCTCGATGGCCATGTTGCAGATGGTCATCCGGCCTTCCATCGACAGTCCGCGGATCGTTGAGCCGCCGAACTCGATGGCGTAGCCGGTGCCGCCGGCCGTGCCGATCCGGCCAATGACCGCGAGCACGATGTCCTTGGCGCCCACGCCCTTGGGCAGCTGGCCCTCGACCTGGACCAGCATGTTCTTCATCTTCTTGGCGAGCAGCGTCTGCGTGGCCAGCGCATGCTCGACCTCGGAGGTGCCGATGCCGAAGGCCAGGCAGGCGAAGGCGCCGTGCGTGCTGGTGTGCGAGTCGCCGCAGACCACGGTCATGCCGGGCAGCGTGGCGCCCTGCTCCGGGCCGATCACGTGGACGATGCCCTGCCGCCGGTCGTTGATGTCGAAATAGGTGATGCCGAAGTCGCGGGCGTTCTCGTCGAGCGTCTCGACCTGCAGCCGCGAGATCGGGTCGTCGATTCCGCGCGAGCGGTCGGTGGTCGGCACGTTGTGGTCGACCACGGCCAGGTTGGCGGACACACGCCAGGGCTTGCGGCCGGCCAGCTTGAGGCCCTCGAAGGCCTGCGGGCTGGTGACCTCGTGAACGAGGTGCCGGTCGATGTAGATCAGGGCCGTGCCGTCGTCTTCCTTGCGGACGACGTGGGCATCCCAGAGCTTGTCGTAGAGCGTGCGCGGCGCGAGCGACATGGAACCTGGTCGAAAGTCGGTGGAGAACTGCCGGACCGCATCCTGACGGACATGTCCGGCGCAGACTGTCGATTATGCCACGCGCGCCCCGCGCCCGACGCCCTCGGCGGCCGCTCAGCGCCGCGCGCGCGCCTGCTCGTAGAGCGGCATGACCCGCGCCGAATAGATCTCCAGGTCCGACAGCCGGGTCTCGGGCGACGGGTGGGTGCTCAGGAACTCGGGGCCGCGCGAGCCGCCGTTGGCCATCATCTTGCGCCACAGCGACATCGCGGCGCGGGGGTCGTAGCCTGCGCGGGCCGCCAGCTCCACGCCGATCCGGTCGGCCTCGGTCTCGTGCAGGCGGCTGTTGGGCAGTCCGAAGAAGGTCTTGTAGAACAGGCCCCCGAGGTCCATCGAAGCCTGGCCGCCCCCGATCGCCATGACCGCGCCGCTCAGCAGCACCTGCGCGCCGAGCTGCTCGGAGGCCCGCTCGCGGGCATGCTCGCGCAGCGCGTGGGCGATCTCGTGCCCGACGATGGCGGCGATCTCGTCGTCGCTCAGGTTCAGCTTGGTGATGAGCCCGGTGTAGACCGCGATCTTGCCGCCCGGCATGCACCAGGCGTTCATCTCGTCGGAGCGGATCACGTTGACTTCCCAGTTCCAGCGCGTCGCCTCGGGCCGGAAGGCGCCGGCCGCCGGGATCAGCCGGCCGGTGATCGCGCGGACCCGGTTGGTGAGCGCGGCGTCGGCGTTCAGGTCGCCCTGCTGGCGTTCCTTGCTCAGCACCTCGCGGTAGCTGAGCTCCGCCTGCTCGCGCAGCTGGGCCTCGGAGATCAGCGGCGACATCCGCTGCGTGCGCTCGACCCCGACCGCGCCGCCGGCCGTTGTCTGCACCGACTGGCAGCCGGCAAGGAGCGCCGCCACCGAGAGCGCGCCGGCCGCGGCCGCGCGGGCGGCAAGGGTCGCGCGCCCCGCGCGTGCGGATCGATCGGCGACCCGGCCGTCCTTCAAGACTCGATTGGAAGGCTTCATCCTGGCGTTTCCTCCGTACGGTCCCCGTTTCTCACCCGGCCATCGGGCGCCCCGGACGGGACGACCCGGCGCAGCGTCAGCCAGCCCAACCCGGCAGCGAGCCCGGCCACCACGAAGGT
>MEEC01000159.1 GCA_001724315.1 Lautropia sp. SCN 70-15
GGGCGATCGCCGCCGGCTCGTAGTCGTGGTTCGCGTACACGGCCGACACGCCGAGCCGGGCGGCCAGCGCGGGAATGGCCTCGACCGGGCGGCCGTGCAGCACGTGCAGCGCGCCGCCGAGCTCGCGCAGCCGGGCGTCGACCTCGGCGAGCGAGCGCCAGATGAACTCCACCCGGCGGTCGCGGCGCATTGCGCCGGCGACGCGACCGGGGTCGCCGGATGCCTGGGCCGCGGCGGGTGTCTCTGCCAACGGGCCGGCCTCCTCCTGTCCGGGCAAGGGATCAAGGATGTCCCGGTCGAACACGAAGGCGAGGTGCACTTTCGGGAAATCGTCCAGCGCGGCCGAAAGCGCGGCGTGGTCGGCAAGGCGCAGGTCTCGGCGCAACCAGACGAGGGCGGCGGGGGCGTCGCGGGGCGGAATGTCCATCGGGCGGGCAGGGTCGGAGAACGGAAGGGACGCGGTCGCCGGATTGTGCCGCCGCCGCCCGCCCCCGTACAATCGACGCATGATTCCCGAGCACGCATCGAGCCTCGCCAACCACTTCCTGATCGCCATGCCCGAGATGGCCGATCCGAACTTCGGCGGGGCGGTGGTCTTCCTGGCCGAGCACGGCCCGAAGGGCGCCCTTGGCCTGGTGATCAACCGGCCCACCGATCTCGACCTGGCCACGCTGTTCGAGCGCATCGACCTCAAGCTCGAGCAGGGCGAGCGCGCCCGCGAGCCGGTCTACTACGGCGGACCGGTCCAGCGCGACCGTGGCTTCGTGCTGCACCGGCCGGTCGGCCGCTGGAACTCCACGGTCACCGTGTCCGAGGAGATCGGCCTCACTTCTTCGAAGGACGTGCTCGAGGCGGTCGCCCAGGGCGAGGGGCCCGAGGGCATGCTGGTCACGCTCGGCTACTCGGGCTGGGGCCCGGGCCAGCTCGAGGACGAGATCGGCCGCAACGCCTGGCTCACCGTGCCGGCCACGCCGGGGCTGATCTTCGACACCCCGGTGGACGAGCGCTTCCTGGGCGCCTTCCAGCTGCTCGGCATCGATCCGACCTTCCTGGCATCTTCCGCCGGGCATGCCTGAGGCCGGGCCGGCCAGCGGCGCCACGCCGGGCGCGCGCTCCGGCCTGCGTTCCGCGCTGCCGCGCGACGCGGTGCTGCTCGGCTTCGACTTCGGCACCCGCCGGATCGGCGTGGCGGTGGGCAACACGCTCACCGAGTCCGCGCGCCCGCTCTGCATCGTGGCGGCCGAGCCGGTCGACGCGCGCTTCGCGAAGATCGGCGAGCTGATCCGCGACTGGCAGCCGGCGGCGCTGGTGGTCGGGCGACCGCTGCATGCCGACGGCAATCCCAACGACACCACGCCGAAATGCGAGCGCTTCGCCCGCCAGTTGGGCGGCCGCTTCGGACTGCCGGTGGCGCTGGTCGACGAGCGCTATTCGAGCGTGGCGGGCGACGCCGGCGAGCCGGGCAACGACGCCGAAGCCGCCGCCACAATCCTGCGACAATACCTGTCCGGCGGCTGATCCCGGGCGCCGGACCGACTTCGACCGAAACGCCATGAACACCCTCGACGCCGAGGCGATCTACGCCTCGCTGCTGAACGCGCTGCGGCAGGGCATCGCCGGGCGCGACATCGCGCTCATCGGCGTGCACAGCGGCGGCGCCTGGATCGCCGAACGCCTGCACCGCGACCTGGGCCTGCAGCGGCCCTGCGGCTTCCTGTCCAGCGCCTTCCACCGCGACGACTACGGCCGGCGCGGCCTGCCGGCCGAGATGAAGGCCACCGAGCTGCCCTTCGAGGTGAATGGCGCCGACATCGTGCTGGTCGACGACATCCTGTTCACCGGGCGCACCGTACGGGCGTCGCTGAACGAGATCTTCGACTACGGCCGTCCGGCCCGGGTCCAGCTCGCGGTGCTGCTCGATCGCGGCGGGCGCGAGCTGCCGGTCGCGGCCGATTTCTGCGGCGCGGTGCACCCGCTGCCGCCGGAGCGCAACTTCGCGCTGTCGCGGCGCGAGGACGGGTGCTTCGACCTGCGAATCGAAGAAGGCGAGGGCTGACCGATGGCGGCGCGTCATCCGCAACTGAACGAGAACGGCGAGCTCAGGCACCTGCTGACGCTGGAAGGCCTGTCTCGCGAAATGCTCCACCACATCCTGGACACCGCGGCGACCTTCGTCGGGGTGTCCGACCGCGACGTGAAGAAGGTGCCGCTGCTGCGCGGCGTGTCGGTCTTCAACCTGTTCTTCGAGAGCTCGACCCGCACGCGCACCACCTTCGAGATCGCGGCCAAGCGGCTGTCGGCCGACGTGGTGAACCTGAACATCACCACCTCGTCCACCAGCAAGGGCGAGTCGCTGCTCGACACGATCGACAACCTGGTGGCGATGCACGCCGACATGTTCGTCGTGCGCCATGCCCAGAGCGGCGCGCCCTTCCTGATCGCCGAGCACGTGAACCGCACTCGCGGCTCCGAGGTGCACGTGATCAATGCCGGCGACGGCCGGCACGCGCACCCCACGCAGGGGCTGCTCGACATGTACACGATCCGCCACTTCAAGCAGGACTTCACGAAGCTGCGGGTGGCGATCGTGGGCGACGTGCTGCACTCGCGGGTGGCGCGTTCCGACATTCACGCGCTGACCACGCTGGGCGTGCCCGAACTGCGCGTGATCGGGCCGCACACGCTGCTGCCGGGCGGACTGGAGCAGATGGGCGTGCGCGTGTTCACCGACATGCGCGAAGGGCTGCGCGACGTCGACGTGGTGATCATGCTGCGGCTGCAGAACGAGCGGATGCGTGGCGCGCTGCTGCCCTCGGCCCAGGAGTACTTCAAGCACTACGGGCTCACCGAGGAGAAGCTCGCGCTGGCGAAGCCCGATGCGATCGTGATGCATCCGGGGCCGATGAACCGCGGCGTGGAGATCGACTCGGCGGTGGCCGACGGCCCGCAGGCGGTGATCCTCGACCAGGTCACCTTCGGCATCGCGGTGCGGATGGCCGTGATGAGCATCCTGGCCAAGTCGTGATCGAGCTGCCGCGACGCCCGTCGAACGAACCTTCAGCGCAGAAACGGAAGAACGCGCCGATGAAACTCTCCATCGTCAACGGCCGGCTGGTGGACCCTGCCAGCGGGCTCGACCTCGCCGCCGGCGCCGGCTCGGCGGTCCACGTGGCCGACGGCCGGATCCTGGCGTTCGGCGAGGCCCCGGCCGGCTTCAGCCCCGACCGCCGGATCGATGCCACAGGCTGCGTCGTGGCCCCCGGCCTGCTGGACCTCGCGGCGCGGCTGCGCGAGCCGGGCTTCGAGTACAAGGCCACGCTGGAGTCCGAGATGCAGGCGGCGGTCGCCGGCGGCATCACCGGCCTGGCCTGTCCGCCCGACACCGACCCCACGCTCGACGAGCCCGGCCTGGTCGAGATGCTCAAGCACCGCGCCCGCGGCATCGAAGGCACCCGCCTGTTCCCGGTCGGTTCGCTCACGTTGGGGCTGAAGGGCGAGGTCATCACCGAGATGGCCGAGCTGGCCGAGGCCGGCTGCGTCGGCTTCTCGCAGGCGCTGGCCCCGATCATGGACACCCAGGTGCTGATGCGCGCGATGCAGTACGCGCGCACCTACGGCTTCACCGTCTGGCTGCATCCGCAGGACCCGCACCTGGCGCGCAACGGTGTGGCCCACGCCGGTCCCTACGCCAGCCGGCTGGGCCTGCCCGGCGTGCCGGTGATCGCCGAGACGGTGGCGCTGAACACCATCTTCGATCTGGTGCGGGTCACCGGCTGCCGGGTTCACCTGTGCCGGCTGTCGTCCGCCGCGGGCCTGGAGCTGGTGCGCCGCGCGCGGGCCGAGGGCCTGTCGGTGAGTTGCGACGTGGCCGCGCACCACCTGCACATGATCGACCTCGACATCGGTTTCTTCGACGCCAATTGCCGGGTGGATCCGCCGTTCCGATCGCAGCGCGATCGCGACGCCATCCGCGCCGCGCTGGCCGACGGCACCGTCGATGCGATCTGCTCCGATCACACCCCGGTCGACGACGACGCCAAGCAGCTGCCCTTCGGCGAGGCCGAGCCCGGCGTCACCGGCCTGGAGCTGCTGCTGCCGCTCACGCTGAAATGGGCGCAGGAGGCCGGCGTGCCGCTGGCTACCGCGCTGGCCAAGATCAGCAGCGGGCCGGCCGCTGTGCTGGGCGTGCCCGAGGCCACCGGCCGGCTCGAGACCGGCGGTCCGGCCGACCTGTGCGTGTTCGACCCGCGCGAAGCCTGGGTCGTCTCGCGCGCCACGCTGCTCAGCCAGGGCGCGCACACGCCCTACGTGGGACGCGAACTGGAAGGCCGGGTGCGGCTCACGCTGGTCGGGGGGCGGATCGCCTGGGATCGAATGGCCGGCGCTCGCTCGGCCTGACCCGCGCTCGGTCCTCGATGAATCGCCTTGCGCGGGCGCTCCGGATCGCCTGGCGGGCGCCGCTGGCGATCGCGCTGCTGCTCGCCGGGCTGGCGATCGTCATCCTGGTGTTTCCCCGGATCGGCTATTCGAGGCGCGACCGGATCGTGGCCCGCTGGTCACGGCTGCTGCTGCGGGTCTGCGGCGTGCGGCTCACCGAGCGGCCGGCGCCGGGGGCCGCGCCGCTGGGCCGGCTGCGCGGCGGCGCGCTGCTGCTGGCCAACCACGTCAACTGGATCGACGTCTTCCTGGTGCTGTCGGTCTGCCCCTCTCATTTCGTGGCCAAGATGGAGGTGTCGCGCTGGCCGGTGGTTGGCGCGCTGGTGGCCGGCGTGGGCACGCTCTTCGTGGAGCGCGGCCGTCGGCGCGCGGTGCACCAGCTGAACGATCGGATCGAGAACATGCTGCGCGCCGAGCGTCGGGTGGCGGTGTTTCCCGAGGGCACCACCAGCGATGGCCAGCGCCTGCTGCAGTTTCACGGCAACCTGGTCGAGCCTGCGCTGCAGGTTGGCGTGCCGGTGGTGCCGGTGGGCGTGCGTTACACCGGGCTGAAGGGCGAGCCCACCGAGGCGATGCGCTTCGTGGGCGAGATGACGCTGGGCGAGTCGGTGTCGCGCCTGCTGGGCGCGCCGGGGGTGCTGGCGGAGCTGCATCCCTTGCAGCCGGTGACCGGGGGCACGCGACAGGAAGTCGTGGCGCGGGCGCGCCAGGCGATGGCCGAGCGGCTGGGCTTGCCGCTGGACGACGAGATGTCGGAGACGCTCAGGAAGGCTCGGGCGGGCGCCTGAGTCTGCAGGCCGAGGTCGAAGGGTCCTCATCCTTCTGCATCGGCCGGTTGGTCGATTGTTCCCTGCACACATACGACGCAAAGTGACCGGACCGCCAAGCGCGAGGTCGGCACCTTGCAGGAAAAATAGCAATAAGGCTATGATGTGTCGGGCTGGACGTTAACAGTGCATCCGCTGGCCGAGGCCGAGTTGAAGAGCCTGCCAGCCGACTTGCGTGCCCGGTTCCTGCGCATTGCCGATTTGCTGGAAACTTTCGGCCCGATGAATGTTGGGATGCCCCACACGAGGCCGCTGGAAAGCAAACTGTGGGAAATCCGCATGCAAGGCAAGGACGGCATCGCTCGCGCCGTCTATGCGGCCATGCAGGGACGCACGCTGTTGGTGCTGCACGTTTTCGTCAAGAAGACGGAGACCACGCCGCGTGTGGCGATCGACACGGCGCGGAAACGACTGAACGACGCGAAATGAAGAAACTCGAGGTCTTGAAGCGTGAACTGCTCGCCGACGCCGCCACCCGCATGGAATACGATGCGCTGGCCGACGAGTACGCGATTGCCCGAGAACTCATCGCGGCCCGCGCCCGCGCAGGCATGTCGCAAGCCGAAGTCGCGGCGCGCATGGGTACGACACAGAGCGTCGTGGCGCGCCTGGAGAGCGGCAGGCGGCTGCCGTCGATGCGTACTGTCGAGCGTTTTGCCCGGGCAGTAGGGGGGCGTGTCGTCTTGAGGATCGAATCCGGGTCCGCTTGACTCACCACGGCGCCAGCCCCTGCGGGCACTGCACCTGCATCGTCGCCCGGTCGGCCAGCCGCACCGCGGTGAGTTGCCGGCCCCACAGGCAGCCGGTGTCGATCGCCAGCAGGTCGGGCCGGTCGATCAGCCCGAGCGCCGACCAGTGGCCGAACACGATCGGCGCGCCGGCCGTGGCGCGGCCCGGCACCTCGAACCACGGGTAGTGGCCTTCGGGCGCGCCGCCGACGCCCTCCTTGGTGGCGAACTCCATCTCGCCG
>MEEC01000160.1 GCA_001724315.1 Lautropia sp. SCN 70-15
GAACTCGCGGGGCACGATGGTGTGCTCGTCCACGCTCACCGCGATGTACGGGCGGTAGCCGCTGTCGGTGCACCACTCGTGGATCGCGCGGATCAGGTAGGGCTTGGTCGAGATCGCGGACATCAGCGACGCATCACCTTCTCGGACGGCGTGAGCGCCTCGATGTAGGCCGGGCGCGAGAAGATCCGCTCCGCATAGCGCAGCAGCGGCGCGGCCGATTTGGGCATCTCGATGCCGTAGTGGTCGAGGCGCCACAGCAGCGGCGCGATCGCCACGTCGAGCATGGAGAACTCCTCGCCCAGCATGTACTTGTTCTTGATGAAGATCGGCGTGAGCTGGGTCAGGCGGTCGCGGATCTGCTGGCGCGCCTTCTCCATCAGCTTGGCGGCGTCCTTCGGCTGGTCGCGGCGCTCGAGCTGCTGCACGTGGATGAACAGCTCGCGCTCGAAGTTGAACAGGAACAGGCGCGCCCGCGCGCGCATCACCGGGTCGGCAGGCATCAGCTGCGGGTGCGGGAAGCGCTCGTCGATGTACTCGTTGATGATGTTCGACTCGTACAGGATCAGGTCGCGCTCGACCAGGATGGGCACCTGGCCGTACGGATTCATGATCGAGATGTCCTCGGGCTTGTTGTAGAGGTCGACATCGCGGATCTCGAAGTCCATCCCCTTCTCGAACAGCACGAAGCGGCAGCGCTGGGAAAACGGGCAGGTCGTGCCGGAATACAACACCATCATGATCGAGATTCCTGAAGGACGTCCCTTGGGACAGTCTGAAAAAACATCAGGGTGAGTCCGCCGGACCCACCCTGCGATCGGCCATGCGACGGGGGACTACTTGATGTCTTTCCAGAAGGCGCGGTTCAGCATCCAGGCGAAGATGGTGAACACGCCCAGGAAGAGCAGCACCCAGACGCCGAGCCGCATGCGCTTCTGCGCGGTGGGGTCCGACATGTAGGTGATGTAGGCCACCAGGTCGCCGACCGAGTCGTCGAAGGCCGCCTGCGACATCGTGCCGCCCTCGGGCTTGCCGAGCGTCCAGGTGCGCGAGGTGTGGTGCTTGAGCCCCTGCAGCGGCTCGGTCTTCTCGGTGCGCACGCCGTTGGCGTCGAAGTCCACGACGTGCCTGACGAAGCCGGTGAGCTTGCCGGTGTTCTCGTCCTTGACTTCCTTGATCTCCTCGAGCGTGGCGCCGCGCGCGCCCTGCTGTTCCCAGAACACGTGCGGCATGCCGACGTTCTCGAACAGGGCGTTGTTCCAGCCGGTGGCGCGGGTGCCGTCGCGGAAGTAGGCGCGCAGGTAGGTGTAGAGCCAGTCCGAACCGCTGCCTGCGGTCGACGAGCGCGCGCGCGCGATCACCGAGAGGTCGGGCGGCAGCGCGCCGAACCACTCCTTGGCGTCGGCCGGGCGCATCGCGATCTTCATCGGGTCGCCGACCTTGTCCGAGGTGAACAGCAGGCTCTTCTTGATCTGCTCTTCGGTCAGGCCGATGTCGGTGAGCCGGTTGTAGCGCATCAGCGCCGCGCCGTGGCAGTTCAGGCAGTAGTTGACGAACAGCTTGGCGCCGTTCTGCAGGGCGGACTGCTGGGTCAGCTTCTGCGAGGGGAACGGATCAAGCGGATAGCCGCCGCCGGCCGCCGAGGCCGAACCGACGACGAGGGCCGCCGCAAGTGCGGCCAGGGACTTGACGATCTTCTTCATCTTCGAGGCTTCCCTGTGCTCAGTGCGCGACGAACCTGACCCGATCGGGCACCGGCTTGAATTGACCCATCTTGCTCCACCACGGCATCAGCAGGAAGAAGGAGAAGTAGATCAGGGTGCCGATCTTGGAGAACAGCTCGTTCGTCGGCGACGGCGCCTGGGTGCCGAAGTAGCCCAGCACCAGGAAGACCACGACGAAGATCGCGTAGACGTACCAGTGCCAGCCCGGGCGGTAGCGGATCGACTTGACCGGGCTGTTGTCGATCCAGGGCAGCGCGAACAGGATCATGACCGAGGCGCCCATGGCCACCACGCCCCAGAACTTGGCGTCGACGACCAGGAAGCCGAGGATCAGCGCGCCGCAGGCGCCGATGCCGATCAGCCGGGTGAGGTTGTTGCGCGCGCTGACCAGCAGCAGCAGCGCGAAGATGGCCAGGAAGGGGATCAGCCAGTACAGCAGGAAGTCCTCGGTGGTGGCCCGCAGGATCGAGTAGAACGGCGTGAAGTACCAGACCGGCGCGATGTGCGGCGGGGTGACCAGCGGGTCGGCCGGGATGAAGTTGTTGTACTCGAGGAAGTAGCCGCCGAACTCCGGCGCGAAGAACATGACCGCGGAGAAGGCCATCAGGAAGACGCCCACGCCCAGGATGTCGTGCACCGAGTAGTAGGGGTGGAAGGGGATGCCGTCCAGAGGCACGCCGTTGGCGTCCTTCTTTTCCTTGATCTCGATGCCGTCCGGGTTGTTGGAGCCGACCTCGTGCAGCGCGACGATGTGCGCGGCGACCAGGCCCAGCAGCACCAGCGGCACCGCGATGACGTGGAAGGAGAAGAAGCGGTTCAGCGTGGCGTCGGACACCACGTAGTCGCCGCGGATCCAGATCGACAGCTCGGGGCCGATGAAGGGGATGGCCGAGAACAGGTTCACGATGACCTGGGCGCCCCAGTAGGACATCTGGCCCCAGGGCAGCAGGTAGCCCATGAAGGCCTCGCCCATCAGGGCCAGGAAGATCATGCAGCCGAAGATCCAGACCAGCTCGCGCGGCTTGCGGTAGGAGCCGTAGATCAGGCCGCGGAACATGTGCAGGTAGACGACCACGAAGAAGGCCGACGCGCCGGTGGAGTGCATGTACCGGATCAGCCAGCCCCAGGGCACGTCGCGCATGATGTACTCGACCGACGCGAAGGCCTGCGCGGCGTCGGGCTTGTAGTGCATCACCAGGAAGATGCCGGTGACGATCTGGAGCACCAGGACCAGCATCGCCAGCGAGCCGAAGAAGTACCAGAAGTTGAAGTTCTTCGGGGCGTAATACTCGGACAGATGCGCCTTCCAGGTGGCCGTCAGCGGAAAGCGCTGATCGATCCAGCCGAGCAGGCCGGTGGTTTCGACTTGTTTTTCCTGCGCCATGTTCTCGCTGCTCCGTCAGGCCTTGTTGTCTTCGCCGATCAGGATCTTCGAATCCGACAGGTACATGTGCGGCGGGACCTCGAGGTTGTCGGGCGCCGGCTTGTTCTTGAAGACGCGACCCGCCAGGTCGAAGGTGGAGCCGTGGCAGGGGCACAGGAAGCCGCCTTCCCAGTCGCCGGGCAGGGAAGGATCGCCTTCGGCGTTGAATTTCTCGACCGGCGAGCAGCCCAGGTGCGAGCAGATCCCGACCACGACCAGGTACTCCGGCTTGATCGACCGGTGCTTGTTCTTCGCGTACTCGGGGGTCGGGTAGGCGGTGCGCAGCGAGTCGGGATCGGCCACCTTGGGCTCGGTCTTCTCGAGGGTGGACAGCATGTCCTCGGTGCGGCGGACGACCCAGACCGGCTTGCCGCGCCACTCGACGCGCNACCCAGACCGGCTTGCCGCGCCACTCGACGCGCTTGAGCTCGCCGGGTTTCATCCCGCCGATGTCGACCTCGACCGGGGCGCCGGCCGCCTTGGCCCGCTCGGAGGGGGCGAAGGTGCTGACGAAGGGGATCGCGACCGCGACGCCGCCGACGGCGCCGGCGCCGCAGGTCAGTGCGATTGCGGTCCGGCGGGAACTGTCCGCGGGCTTGGATGAGTCAGTCATGACGTATCTGCCAGGTGAACCAGGATGAGCCGGATCGGGCGCCCGAGGGCTGCCGCCTTTCCAGGAAACTCTTGATTTTAGCCTATTGCGCGGCGCTCGCCGAGCGCGCGGCCCGGGCGGCGGCATCCGCGCAACGCCGCGGCCTGCCGGGACTGCCGGAAACGAGACCACCCATGGCCGGCGCCACGGGGCCGATGCTATCGTGGAATCCCCGGCCACTCTGAATCGGATCGAGAAAAATGAGCATGATGCAGGAGTTCAAGGAGTTTGCCCTCAAGGGCAACGTGATGGACCTCGCGGTCGGCGTGATCATCGGCGCGGCCTTCGGCAAGATCGTCGATTCGCTGGTCGGCGATGTCATCATGCCGGTGATCGCGGCGATGCTCGGCGGCCGGATCGACTTCAGCAGCATGCTCGTGCCGCTGGGCGAGGTCCCGGCCGGCACCGCCATGACGCTGGACGCGCTCAAGAAGGCCGGCGTGCCGGTGTTCGCCTACGGCAACTTCATCACGATCGTCATCAATTTCATCCTGCTGGCCTTCGTGATCTTCATGCTGGTCAAGGCCCTGAACGTCTGGCGCCGGCAGCCCGACGCGGCGCCCCCGCCGCCGCCGGAGCCGACCGCCGAGGAGAAGCTGCTGGGCGAGATCCGCGACCTGCTGAAGGCCCGCTGATCCACGGCCCGTTCACGCCGGGCACACGGCGTGAACGGGTACTAGACCGGGTTGTCGTCGTCCACGAAGCGGTGGACGATGCCGAAGCGCTTGGCCGCGTGCTCGCCCAGGGCCTGCACGCCGAAGCGCTCGGTCGCGTGGTGGCCGGCGGCGAGATAGACCACGCCGGATTCCCGCGCCAGGTGGGTGGTCCGCTCGGAGATCTCGCCGCTCACGAAGGCATCCGCCCCGGCGTCGATCGCCTGCTGCAGCATGTCCTGGGCCGCGCCGGTGCACCAGGCGATGCGGCGGATGGGCCGCTCGAGCGCGCCGACCGCCAGCGGCGCCCGGCCCAGGCGCCGGCGCAGGCCGGCCGCAAGGCTCTTCGCGCTGGCCGCCGCAGGCAGGTCGTGCAGGCAGACCAGCCCGTGCTCGCCGACCCGCGCGTCGACCCGCCAGCCCATCCGCAGCGCGAGCTGCGCGTTGTTGCCCAGTTCGGGGTGCACGTCGAGCGGCAGGTGGTAGCCGAACAGGTGCACGCCCGACCGCAGCGCGAGCCGCGCCCGCTCGCGGCGCACGCCGACGAGCCGCGGGTCATCGCCGCGCCAGAACCACCCGTGGTGGACCAGGACCGCGTCGGCGCGCAGGGCCGCGGCCGCCCGCAGCAGCGCGGCGCTCGCGGTCACGCCGGACACCAGCGTGCGCACCGGCCGCTCGCCTTCCACCTGCAGGCCGTTTGGGCAATAATCGGCGAATCCGCTCGCGCCGAGCGTGGCTTCGAAGAAGCCCGTCAACTCGGCCGCCGAAACCGCGGCGCCCCCTCCGACTCGTTCCCCGACTCTTTCCCGTTTCATGCTCAAGAAGCTCTGGCTGGTCTTTGCGCAGGCCGTCACGGTCGTGCTGGCGCTGCTGTTCACGTTCGCGACGCTGCGGCCCGAGTGGCTGCCGTCGCGGCTCTCGCCCGCGCCGGCGGGCGCGCCGCAGGTCGCGCAGGCGCCCGAGCTGCCGCGGGCCGCCCCGGCCGATCGGCCCAGGGTCGAGCGCGACCGGGCGATTCTGTCATACAGCGAGGCGGCCGGCCGGGCCACGCCGGCGGTGGTCAACATCTTCACGACCAAGACCTCGCGCGCGCAGCAGGACCACCCGCTGCTCGGCGACCCGCTGTTCCGCCGCTTCTTCGGCGACCAGTTCGACCAGCGCCAGCAGACCAGCAGCCTCGGCTCGGGCGTCATCGCCACGCCCGACGGCTACGTGCTCACCAACGAGCACGTGATCGACGCGGCCGACGAGATCGAGGTCCTGCTCGCCAACGGCACGCGCGCCAGCGCGAAGCTCGTCGGGGCCGACCCCGAGACCGACCTCGCGGTGCTGCGCATCGACATGAAGGACCTGCCGGCCATCGAGTTCGGCAACGCCGATTCGGCGAAGATCGGCGACGTGGTGCTGGCCATCGGCAACCCCTTCGGCGTGGGCCAGACCGTGACCATGGGCATCATCAGCGCGCTGGGCCGCACCCAGCTGGGCATCAACACCTTCGAGAACTTCATCCAGACCGACGCGGCCATCAACCCGGGCAATTCGGGCGGGGCGCTGGTCGACAGCGACGGCCGCCTGCTCGGCATCAACACCGCCATCTACTCGCGCACCGGCGGCTCGCTGGGCATCGGCTTCGCGATCCCGGTCAGCACCGTCAGGCAGGTCATGGACCAGATCGTGGCCACCGGCTCGGTGACCCGCGGCTACATCGGCGTGGAGCCGCAGGACCTGACCCCGGAACTGGCCGAGGCCTTCCGGCTGCCGCGCCGCGAGGGCGCGATCATCGCCGGCGTGATGCGCAGCGGGCCGGCCGACCGCGCGGGCGTGCGGGTGGGCGACATCCTGGTCGACGTGGACGGCAAGCCGGTATCCGACACCGCCTCGATGCTGAACCTGATCGCGCAGCTCTCGCCGGGATCCACCGTCCAGTTCCGCTTCCTGCGCGACGGCAGGCAGATCGAGATCCCGATCAAGATCGGCAAGCGGCCCAAGCCTGGCCAGCGCCTGCGCGAATAGGGCAGGTCAGCGCCTGCGCGAATAGGGCAGGTCAGCGCCTGTCCGAGCGAGGCAGGTCAGAGGCCACGGGAGTTGGGGCGCGTGCGGCGGCTCTCGATCGCCGCCGCCCCCGGCCTCAGGGCTTTTCGGTGGTGGTCGGCGCGCCGGCCGATGCCTCTTCGTCGTCCTCGGGCTCGGCCTCGGGGTTGCGGCTGCGCGCCTTCAGGAAGCCGGCCAGCCAGATCCCCAGCTCGTAGAGCAGGATCAGCGGCACCGCCAGCATGAACTGGCTGATCACGTCGGGCGGGGTCAGCACCGCCGCCACGACGAAGGCACCCACGATCACGTAGCGCCGCGCCTCGCGCAGCTGCTGCTGGGTGACGATGCCCATCTTGACCAGCAGCATCTCGACGACCGGCACCTCGAAGGTGAGCCCGAAGCCGAAGAAGATCGCCAGCGTGAAGTCCCAGTACTTCTGCAGGTCCTGCATCACGTCGGCGCCGGTCTGCGACGCGAACGAGAAGAAGAACTTGTAGGCGGTGGGCAGCACGAACACGTAGGCGAAGCCGATGCCGACCAGCAGGAAGAACACGCTGGAAACGATCAGCGGCAGCGCGAACTTGCGCTCGTGCTCGTAGAGGCCGGGGGCCACGAAGGCCCAGGCCTGGTAGAGGATCCAGGGCAAGGAAGCGAGCACCCCGGTGAGGAAGGCGACCTTGGTCAGCGTGAAGAAGGCGCCCGCCTGGTCGATGAAGATCGGCCTGGTGCCCTCGGGCAGCGCCTGGTACAGCGGCTGCGAGAGGAACTTCATGATGTCGCCCGAGAAATAGAAGGCGATGCCGAACATCACCAGCACGACGACCAGCGCCCGGATGATCCGGTTGCGCAGTTCGACGAGGTGGGAGACGAAGCTTTCTTCCTGGCTCATGGGCGGCGCTTGGGACGCTTGACGCCGAGCGACTTCTCACGCTCGACCCTGCGCTCCTGGATCCGGTCGCGGGTGCGGCGAACCGCGTAGATCTTGTCCCAGTCGGTCTGGGGCTGCACGCCGGAGGTGGACTCGCCCGAGGCGGGGCTCTCGAAGCTGGCGGCGATCGAGTCGAGCTCGGACTTCGTTTCGTCGACCGTGGACTTGAAGGAGCTCTCGACGTTGCGCGCGGCGTCGGTCACTTCCTTCTGCAGGTTGCGCAGCTCCTCGAGCTCCATCTGCCGGTTGATGTCGGACTTGACGTCGGCCACGTAGCGCTGCAGCTTGCCCATCCACTGCCCGGCCTGCCTGGCGACACGCGGCAGCCGTTCCGGCCCGAGCACGACGAGCGCGATCAGGCCGATGACGAACAGCTCGGAGAAGCCGAAGTCGAACATGTCTGTCGGTCAGCGATCCGGCGAGGCGGACGGAAGTCCCATAAACGACGCGAGCGGCCGGAGATGGCCGCTCGCAGAGGGAAGCCCGCGGCAGCCCGGGGGGCTCAGGTCTTCTCCCGGGTCTCGACGTCGATGGTGCGGCCGCTGTCCTTGGACTCGGTTTCGGCGGAGGCCTTTTCGGTGCCTTCCTTGACGCCTTCCTTGAAGCCGCGCACCGCGCCGCCCAGGTCCGAGCCGATGTTGCGCAGCTTCTTCGTGCCGAACACCAGCATGATGATCACCAGCACGATGAGCCAATGCCAAATGCTCAACGATCCCATTGAATGACTCCTTGTTGCGGCTGTGCCGATCGACGGTGCTTCATGCCCGGCCCAGGGGCTCGGGCCCGCCCAGCACATGGACATGAAGATGATACACCTCCTGCCTGCCCACCCTGCCATTGTTGATGACGACCCGGAAGCCGTCGCCGGCCCCCTCGCGCCGCGCCAGCTCGCCCGCCATGCCGAGCATGCGCCCAAGCACCCGCTCGTGTTCCGGGCCCGCATCGTACAGGTTGTCGACGTGGACCTTCGGGATGAGAAGGAAGTGCACCGGTGCGTGCGGGTTGATGTCGTGGAACGCGAGGATGTCTTCGTCCTCGTGGACCTTGCTTGCAGGTATCTCGCCGCGGACGATCCGGCAGAAGATGCAGTCGTGCTTCGTGCTCATTCCTTTCCTTTCTCGCTGGCTGGCCCGGGCCCGGTCGCGGTCCCGCGCGACGCCTTTTCCTCGAGGCCCGAGAGCCCCTCGCGGCGGGCGAGTTCCTCGAGCACGCGCTCGGGACGGATACCATGGAACTCGAGCATGACGAGGCAGTGAAACCAGAGATCGGCCGTCTCGGAAACGATCCGCTCGGCCACGCCGTCCTTGGCGGCCATCACGGTCTCGGTGGCCTCTTCGCCGATCTTCTTCAGGATCGCGTCGTTGCCCTTCGAGAACAGGCGGGCCACGTAGGACCGGTCGGGGTCGCCGCCGCGGCGCGAGGCCAGCACCTCGGCCAGCCGCGACAGGATGGCCTCGGCGGATTGCCCCGCCGGCCTGGACGATTCGCTCATCGGTAGATCGCCTCCGGATCCTTCAGCACGGGGTCCACCTCGCGCCATTCGCCGTCTTCCAGGCGCCGGAAGAAGCAGGAGTGACGGCCGGTGTGGCAGGCGATGCCGCCCAGTTGCTCGACCTCGAGCAGGACCACGTCGGCGTCGCAATCGAGCCGCAGCTCGCGGACGGTCTGCACGTGGCCCGACTCCTCGCCCTTGCGCCAGAGCCGTTGGCGCGAGCGCGACCAGTACACCGCACGGCCGGTGGCGGCGGTCTCGGCCAGCGCCTCGCGGTTCATCCACGCGACCATGAGGATCCGTCCGGTGCCGGCCTCCTGGGCGATCGCCGGGACCAGGCCGTCGGCGTCGAAGCGGACCTCGTCGAGCCAGCTCATGTTGTCCAAACCCGCTTGGCTGCCCAAACCCGCATGGTCGCCCTGCCCCTCACTCGAGCCGCACGGGAATGCCGCGTTCGGCCATGTAGCGCTTGGCCTGCTGCACCGTGTACTCGCCGAAGTGGAATATGCTGGCGGCGAGCACCGCGTCGGCCCTGCCTTCGGTGACGCCATCGGCCAGGTGCTGCAGGTTCCCGACCCCGCCCGAGGCGATGACCGGGATGCCGACCGCGTCGGCCACCGCGCGGGTGAGCGGCAGGTCGAAGCCCTGCTTCGTGCCGTCGCGGTCCATGCTGGTGAGCAGGATCTCGCCGGCGCCCAGCGCCTCGACCCGGCGCGCCCATTCGATCGCGTCGAGTCCGGTGGGCCGGCGCCCGCCGTGGGTGAAGACCTCCCAGCGTCCGGGGCCGGCTGCCTTTGCGTCGATCGCACAGACGATGCACTGCGCGCCGTAGCGGGCGCTGGCCTCGGCGACCAGCTCCGGGCGCACGATCGCCGCGGTGTTGATCGAGATCTTGTCGGC
>MEEC01000161.1 GCA_001724315.1 Lautropia sp. SCN 70-15
CGAGCTCGGCCGCCAGCCAGGGCATCGGGATCGTGAGCACCGCCATCCAGAGCAGCAGGCGGCTGCGCCCGACCCGCCGGCGCGCCGAGGCCAGGAACGCCAGGCCGAAGACGAGCAGCAGCCAGAAGCCGATCGCGACCATCAGGCGGAAGGCCCAGAAGAGCGGCGCCACCGGCGGAATCGTGTCGAGCGCGGCAGCCTTGATCTGCTCGTCGGTGGCGTCGACGACGGCCGGCGTGTAGCGCTTGAGCAGCAGCGCATAGCCGAGATCCCTCTCGGCAGCCCGGAAGGTGCTGCGCGCCGTGGGATCGCCAGGGTCGCTGCGCAGTTTCTCGAGCGCCGCGTAGGCCGACATGCCGTTTCGGATGCGCGCCTCGTTCTGCGCGACCAGTTCCTTGATGCCGACCACGGGCTTGTTCACGGAGCGGGTCGCGATCAGGCCCATCGCCCAGGGAACGTGGATCGCGCCGTGCGTGACCTGCTTTTCCTGGTCGGGCCAGCCGATCACGGTGAACGAGGCAGGCGGCGGCTCGGTCTCCCACATCGCCTCGATCGCGGCGAGCTTGACCTTCTGCACGTCGCCGAGTTCGTAGCCGCTCTCGTCGCCGAGCGTGATCACCGACAGGGCCGAGGCCAGGCCGAAGGCGGAGGCGATCGCGAAGGAGCGCCGGGCGAAGGCCTGGTGACGGCCGCGCAGCAGGTACCAGGCGCTGACCCCCAGCACGAAGGCCGACGCGGTCACGTAGCCGGCCGACACCGTGTGGACGAACTTGACCTGCGCGACCGGGTTGAAGAAGACCTGCGCGAAGCTGGTCATTTCCATCCGCATGGTCTCCATGTTGAACACCGCGCCCACCGGGTTCTGCATCCAGCCGTTTGCGATCAGGATCCAGAGCGCCGAAAAGTTCGAGCCGAGGGCGACCAGCCAGGTCACCGTCAGGTGCTGCACGCGGGTGAGGCGATCCCAGCCGAAGAAGAAGAGGCCGACGAAGGTCGACTCGAGGAAGAAGGCCATCAGGCCCTCGATCGCGAGCGGCGTGCCGAAGATGTCGCCCACGTAGTGGGAGTAATACGACCAATTGGTGCCGAACTGGAATTCCAGCGTGAGACCGGTGGCCACGCCCAGCACGAAGTTGATGCCGAAGAGCTTTCCCCAGAACTTCGTCATGTCGCGATAGATCGGCTTGCCGGTCATCACGTAGACCGACTCCATGATCGCGATCAGGAAGGACAGCCCGAGCGTGAGCGGGACGAACAGGAAGTGATACATCGCGGTCGCCGCGAACTGCCAGCGCGACAACTCGACCAACGTTTCAGAAATCATTGCCGGACCCCCGTGGCTGTGAAACCCATGCGGACGCTTCGACTCGGCGCCCCTATGCACTGTCAACCGTCTACAAGAATCGTGCCACCCCCGGAGCCCGCAATCGAAACGCGGGAGGACACCCTGCAACCCTTGGCCTGCGTCGCCAGAGGGCCCTCGTGCCTTCGAGGGCGGCGATCAGTGCCGCGACAGGGGAGGCGCGGAGACTGCCAAAAAAGGCGTACATACGTCGAATCTGGCGTAACATGACCGCCAAGCATCAAAGGAGCGCGCAGCCATGTCCCTATCACCGGAACTGGCCTCCTACCTCGAGAATCTCCCCGAGCCGCACATCCTGTTCGACCGGAACTACCGGATTCTGGTCGCGAACTCGGCCTATCGCCAGGCCTTCAGCCCCGACGGCTCGGCGCTGGGCCGGACCTGCTACGCGGTCTCGCATCGCTTCGAGGCGCCGTGCGACGAATCCGGTGAATCCTGCCCCCTGGCCCGGGCCCGGGAGAGCGGTCGGCGCGAGCGCGTCCTGCACCTTCATCACACGCCGCACGGAGAGGCCTACGTCGACATCGAGCTCACCCCCGTGCGCGACGCCTCGGGCGAGATCGCCTACTTCGTCGAGAAGATGGAGCCGCTCCGGGTTGCCCGGACAGCCCAGGGGGGCGAGCGCCTGATCGGCCGGTCCGAAGCCTTCCGCAGCATGATGACGCTGATCTCCCGGGTGGCGCCGTCCGATGCGTCGGTGCTGCTGCGCGGCGAATCCGGCACCGGCAAGGAACTCGTGGCCCGCGCCATCCACGACGCCAGCCATCGTGCCTCGCGACCGCTGGTCGTGGTCGACTGCGCCAGCCTGGCCGAGTCGCTGTTCGAAAGCGAGCTCTTCGGACACGAGCGCGGCGCGTTCACCGGCGCCGGCGCGGCCCGCGCGGGACTGGTCGAGGCCGCGGACGGCGGCACGCTCTTCCTCGACGAGGTGGGCGACATTCCGCTCGCGATGCAGGTCAAGCTGCTGCGGCTGCTCGAGTCCGGCACCTGGCGCCGCGTGGGCAGCACCGAGCTTCGGCGCGCGGACCTGCGAATCGTCTCGGCCACCCACCGCGATCTTCAGTCGATGATCGCCGACGGCCGCTTCCGCCAGGATCTGTTCTTCAGGCTGGCCGTCTTCCCGATCCACCTGCCGGCGCTGCGGGAACGGCGCGAGGACATCCCGCTGCTGGCCGAAGCCCTGCTGGGCAGGCTGGCGCCGCGCCGCGCGCTGACGCTTTCCGGCGATGCGCTCGCGAAGCTCGCCGCCTACGATTTCCCGGGCAACGTGCGCGAGTTGCGCAACCTGCTCGAGCGCGCGTCGCTGCTGTGCGACGGCGCGCGCATCGAGCTCGGCCACATCGACCAGGCGATGGAGACCTGCCGGCCATGGCGGGCGGGCCGCGCCACTGCAAGCGCCAACGGAGCCGGGCCGCAGGCACCGGGGGCCAGCCCGTCGGAGGATCCGTCGCGCGAAGGCCGGGGGCCGTCGAACGAGGGCCCGCCCGCAGCCACGACCCTGGCCGCCCTGGAACTCGCGGCGCTCGACGAACAGTTGCGCCGCCACCACGGCAGCCGAGCGGAACTGGCCAGGCGGCTCGGAATCAGCGAACGTTCCCTTTATCGAAAGCTGCGCGCGCTGCGGGCGGCGCAGGCACCGGGCAACGGAACACCGAAGGAGAGCGACCCCGGATGAGCGATTTCTGGGACCAGCGCTACGCCGAAGCGGGCTACAAGTACGGCACGGCGCCCAATGCCTTCCTCGTCGAGCAGGCAGGGCGGCTGCGACCGGGCGGCTGCGTGCTCCTGCCCGGCGACGGCGAGGGCCGCAACGCCGTCTGGCTGGCCCTGCGGGGCCACAACGTCCTGGCGATCGACTCCTCGGGGGTCGGGCTGGAGAAGGCCCGAATGCTGGCGGCCGGGCAGGGCGCCCAGATCGCCACCTTGCAGGCCGATCTGGCCGAGTGGCGGCCGGAACCGGCCAGCGCCGACGGGGTGGTCCTGACCTTCGTTCACCTGCCGTCCTCGGTCCGCCGCTCGGTGCACCGCGCGATGGCCGAGGCGCTGACGCCAGGCGGCTGGCTGATCCTGGAGGCCTTCGACCGGACGCAGCTGGGCCGGTCCAGCGGCGGGCCGAAGGACCCGGACATGCTCTACCCGCTGGAGGCCGTGCAGGCGGACTTCGACGGCCTGCTGCGCGAGGAACTCGCCTGGGCGGGCGAGGTCGCGCTCGACGAAGGGCCGGGCCACCAGGGCGCGGCCAGGGTCGTGCGCTACCTGGGCCAGCGGCCGGAATGAGCCGCAAGTCGCCACTGCCCCTGTCCGAGGTCTACGGCCTGCTGGAGCCCGGACCGGTCGTGCTGCTCGCGACCGCGCACAAGGGCCGCCGCAACGTGATGACCCTGTCCTGGCACACGATGATGGAGTTCGAGCCGCCGCTGGTGGGCTGCGTCGTCGCGCGCAGCCACTACAGCCACGAGTTGCTCAGGGCGAGCCGCGTGTGCACGATCAACCTGCCGTCCACCCGCCTCGCCGAGGCCGTGGTGGGCTGCGGCAACACCGGCGGCCGGCAGATCGACAAGTTCGCCGAGTTCGGCCTGCGCACCACGGCGGCCAGCCTGGTCGAGTCCCCGCTGATCGACGCCTGCCACGCGAACCTGGAGTGCAGGATCGCCGACACGAGACTCGCCGCCGCCTACGATTTCTACGTGCTCGAGGTAGTCGCTGCCTGGATCGATCCGCGTCGCAGGAACGCGCGCACGCTCCATCATCGGGGCTGGGGCGCCTTCATGAAGGCCGGCCCGACCGTGCAACTGCCCTCGCGGATGCGTTGAGCCCTCGGCGGTCCGTCGGCCGAGCGCGCCGCACGCAGCCCCCAGGCGTGCTCAGTCCCTGAACGAGAAGCTCGAGTTCGGCGTGCCGTCGGCAAGGAAGGATCGGTAGCGGTTGTCGCCCGTGCGGTAGACGCGACTGCAACGCTCGGCGCCCCCGGCCAGCTCGGGGTACGTCGAGCAGACCATCCCCGAGTGCAGGCGATACCGTCCAGTGGCCGATCCGCCATTCCAGCTGGCAACGACGCGCCCGTCGGTCATGTACTTGCTGCTGCCTGCAAGCCCCGCGGCGGACACCCAGTCCATCTCGCGCGCCCGCGAGAATGCCGCCGCCAGTTCCGCTTCGCTCATCGGCCTGGCCCCTTGCTCGACGAGGCTCTTCTCACCGGTGGCGCAGCCGCTGACGCCGAGCGTCGCCAGCAGGGCCAGCGCCGCCAGGGCGACGGGCGCACGACCGGGGCGGCCCCCGACTTTCGACTCGATGCTTCCGTTCATGGCAATCTCCGTGGCTGAGCGGGCGCCGAACGGGCCCGTGCGATTCAGGATGAACCGGGGCCCGCGGCCTGCCATCGCCCGATCGGGGGATGGCGACGCTTCGAGAGGAGAAGTCATGGAATTGCAGAGCCTGCTGGAGCGCTTCGCGGCCGCCGCAGGGGCGCACGATTCGAGCGCCTTCGCCGCGCTGTTCACCCCGGACGGCAGTTACGACGACTACTTCTTCGGCCGGCACCAGGGTCGCGACGAGATCGCCGCGATGCTCGACCGATTCCACGTCGGCGGCGAGGATTTCTTCTGGGAGTTCCGGAATCCGGTCTGCGACGGCACCACCGGCTACGCCGGCTACCTGTTCAGCTACCGGTCGAAGGAACCCGAGAGCGCAGGGCGCACGATCGTGTTCGAGGGCATCGCCCGGTTCACCCTGCGAGACGGCCTGATCGCGCAATACGCCGAGGCCTTCGACCGGGGCGTTGCCTTCAGCCAGCTCGGCTACGCGACCGAGCGGATCGGCAAGCTGCTGGGGCGCTACGCGCGCGAGCTCGGGCAGCGCGAGGATGTCGCCGCGCACCTGGCGCGCCGCCCGAGCCGGGCAGGCTAGCCGGCCCTGAGCGACAATCCGGGCAAGCCGGGGCGCTGTCTGCCAGAATTGCGCCCCGACATCCTGCGATCCGGCTCCCCGGGGCCACCGGAGCACTCACCTTGACCTGCCTGGAAAACCGCCTGCGCGCGCTGACGCCCGACGCCCTGCGCGGGCTGCTGCGCGGCATCGAGAAGGAAAGCCTGCGCACGAAGCCCGACGGCATGCTGGCCGACACGCCGCATCCTGCCGCCCTGGGCTCCGCGCTGACGCACCCGAACATCACCACCGACTTCAGCGAGTCGCAGCTCGAGCTGATCACCGGCGTTCACGCCGCGGCCGACGACTGCGTGCGCGAGATCACCGAGATCCACCAGTACGTGTACCGGCACATCGGCGACGAACTGCTCTGGGTGGCGAGCATGCCCTGCAAGCTGCCGGAGGACGACCGGATCCCGCTGGGCCGCTATGGCAGCTCCAACGTGGGCCGGGCCAAGACGGTCTACCGGCAGGGGCTGTCGCATCGGTACGGACGCCGGATGCAGACCATCTCTGGCATCCACTACAACTTCTCGCTGCCCGATTCGGCCTGGCCGCTGCTGATGAAGGCCGACGGCAGCCGCGCCGGCGAGCAGGACTTCCGCAGCGCCGCCTACTTCTCGCTGATCCGAAACTTCCGCCGTCACTCGTGGCTGCTGCTCTACCTGTTCGGCGCCTCGCCGGCCACCTGCGCGAGCTTCGTCGAAGGGCGCCAGCACGGCTTGCAGCAATTGGCCGGCGGCACGATGTACCTGCCGCACGCGACCTCGCTGCGGATGGGCCCGCTGGGCTACCAGAGCGATGCCCAGGCCTCGCTGGCCGCCAGCTTCAATTGCCTGGACAGCTACGCCGCCTCGCTGATCTATGCCGCGCGGCGGGTTTGGCTAGAGCAGCAGACTTGCCACAAGTGTTCCC
>MEEC01000162.1 GCA_001724315.1 Lautropia sp. SCN 70-15
CGGTGTTCAGGATGCGATGATCCAGTGGTGGTACGGCCACAACATCGTCGGCTTCCTGCTGACCGCCGGCTTCATCGGCATGATGTACTACTTCCTGCCCAAACAGGCCGAGCGGCCCGTCTGGTCGTACCGCATGTCGGTGCTGCACTTCTGGGCGCTGATCTTCATCTACATCTGGGCCGGTCCGCACCATCTGCACTACACGGCCCTGCCGGAGTGGACGCAGACGCTGGGCATGGTTTTCTCGATCATGCTGTGGATGCCGTCGTGGGGCGGCATGATCAACGGCATCATGACCGTGTCGGGCGCCTGGCATAAGCTGCGCACCGACCCGATCCTGCGCTTCCTGCTGGTGGCGGTGGCCTTCTACGGCATGTCGACCTTCGAGGGGCCGCTGCTGGCGCTGAAGCCGGTCAACGCCTTGTCGCACTTCACCGATTGGACCATCGGCCACGTCCATTCCGGCGCCCTGGGCTGGGTCGGCTTCATGGCCTTCGGCTCGCTCTATCACATGGTCCCGCGCCTGGTGGGCAAGCCGCTGTACTCGCTCAAGCTGGTCGAGTGGCACTTCTGGCTCGCGAGCATCGGCCTCATTCTCTACATCACCGCCATGTGGGTCTCGGGCGTCAGCCAGGGCCTGATGTGGAAGGCTTACGACGAGTTCGGCTTCCTGAAATACACCTTCGGCGAAAGCGTCGCGGCCATGCACCCCTATTATGTGGTGCGTCTGGCGGGCGGGCTGTTCTACCTGGCCGGCGGGGTCCTGTTCGCCTGGAACCTGGCGATGACCGCCTGGGGCCGCCCCTCGAAGTCCGGCGCCGCGCCCCAGCCCTCCCTCAACGCCAACCAGGAGGGCCAGGCATGAACCACGCCCTGATTGAACGCTCGGGTCGAGTCCTGCTGATCCTGATCTTTCCTGCGTTCGCCTTTTTCGGCATCCAGGGTTACGACCGCTTCCTGTCCGACGGCGATGCGGTGGCCAGGGTCGGCGACTCCAACATCACGCGCCAGGAGTTCGATCAGGCGCGCCAGCGCCAGCTCGAGCAGATGCGGCAGATGCTGGGCGGGCAGGTCGATCCGGCCATGCTCGACAACGCCGGCATTCGCGCGGAGATCCTCGAAGGCCTGGTCACGCAGCGCGCGCTGCAGCTCGAGGCGGGGGATCAGCGCATCGTCGTGTCCGACGACTCGCTTCGCCGCGCGATCCTCGCGATCCCCGATCTGGTGAAGCCCGACGGCAGCTTCGACATGGAGCGCTATCGCGCGCTGCTGGCCGCACAGGGCCGCAACGAGGCGATGTTCGAGGCGGAGCTGCGCCAGGACCTGGCGATGCAGGCGCTGCCCGGCGCGATCTCGCAAACGCCGGTCGTGCCCGATGCGCTGGTCGAGCGCGTGGCGCGGCTGGGCGAGCAGACCCGCGAGGTGAGGCAGCGCGTCCTGGCGCCGGCCGACTTCGCGTCGTCGGTCGACACCTCCGAGGAAGCGCTCGAGCGCTACCACGAGCAGAATGCGGCCGCCTTCGAAACGCCCGAGCAGGCCAGGGTCGAGTACCTGGTGCTCGACCCTGCCGCGATCGAGGGCACGATACAGCTCAACCCCGACGAGGTCCGGGCCTACTACGAGCAGAACAAGGCGCGCTACGCCACGGCCGAGCAGCGCCGCGCGAGCCACATCCTGATCACCGTCGACGAGGGCGCGAGCGACGCCGACAAGAGCGCGGCGCGCGACAAGGCGCTGGCCCTGCGCGAAAAGATCGCCGGCGGCGCCGATTTCGCCGAGCTGGCGAAGGCCGAGTCGCAGGATCCCGGCTCGGCGCCTTCGGGCGGCGACCTGGGCTACTTCAGCGCGTCGATGATGGTGAAGCCCTTCGCCGATGCCGCCTTCGCGTTGAAGGAAGGCGAGGTCAGCCAGGTGGTCGAGACCGAATTCGGTTACCACGTCATCAAGCTCACCGGCATCCGCCCCGGCGTCGAGCGGCCGTTCCAGACGGTGCGCGCCGAGATCGAGGCCGAGATCCGCAAGCAGCAGTCGGCCGGGCGCTTCGCCGAGGCCGCCGAGAGCTTCAGCAACCTGGTCTACGAGCAGGCGGACACGCTGCAGCCCGCGGCCGAGCGCTTCGGGCTGAAGCCGCAGACGGCCGAGAAGGTCCGCCGCGACGGGGCCGAGGGCCTGCCGCCCGACCATCCGCTCAACCAGCCCCGGCTGCTCGAGGCCTTGTTCTCGGCCGACAGCCTCGCCAATCGCCGAAACACGCAAGCGGTGGACGTCGGCGGCGGCCGGCTGGTGTCGGCCCGCATCCTCGAGCATTCGCCCGCGCGCCGGCAGCCCTTCGACGAGGTGCGCGACGAGGTGCGCAAGCGGCTCGTGGCCAGCGAATCGGCGCAGGCGGCGCGCAAGGCCGGCGAAGCCCTGCTCGCCGACCTGCGTTCGGGAAAGGCCAGCCCCGAAGGCTTCGACAAGGCGCGCACGCTCGGGCGCGCGCCCAGCGACTCGGTGCCGGCCCAGGCGATCGAGGCGATCTTCCGGGTCGACGCGCAGAAGCTGCCGGGCTATGCCGGCGCGCCCACGTCCGACGGCGGCTACGCGGTGTTCGAGGTCTCCAGGGTCATCGAGGCCGACGACAAGGTGCTCGCCGAGCGCAAGCCGCTCTACAAACGGCAGCTCGAGCAGGCCTACAGCCAGGCCGCGCTCGGCGCCTATGTCGAGGCGGTGAAGGCGCGCCGCAAGATCGTGCGCCACGAGCAGGCGATCGCGCCGACGCCGGTCGAGCGCTGAGGGTCGGCGACCGGGCGCGTCAGGCCTCGTCCGGCGCGGCCGGTCCGGCGCTTCGCGTGGGTGCGTCCGCGCCTCGAGCGAAGCCGTCCGCGTCTGGACCGAAGGTGTCCGCGTTCCGGGCCAGTGCCCGGGCGCCGGCCTCCAGCGCATCGTCGTCGCCGCTTGCCAGGCTCAGCGGCTCCGCCGACGCGATTCCCTTGTAGTTCTGCGCCATCGAGCGGTCGTAGGCAGGGTCGTAGTGGGCCTGCAGCAGCACGGTGACGAATTCCTCCCAGCGCCCGCTCTCGGCCAGCGCGCGCCATTCGTCCACGGTGCGGCGGCCGTGCAGCGGCACCAGCCGCTCGAGCCGCTCGAACAGGGCGGCGCGGTCCTCGACGAAGTGACGGTACTCGCGCAGCAGCAGGCCTGCGCGATGCTCGACCGGCATCTCGACGCGAACGCAGGGCGCGGCGCGCATCCGGGCGATCAGGGCGTCGGGCAGGTGGCACTGGCCCACGCGGCGGCTTTCGGATTCCACGAAGACCGGCCGGGCGGGGTCGTAGCGGCGCAGCGCATCCCACAGCAGCGATTCGAAGCGCTTCTGCGAGGGCTGGACCGTGTCGGGCATCAGACCGAGCACCGAGCCGCGATGATTGGCCAGCGCCTCGAGGTCGAGAACCTGGGCGCCCAGGCCGGCCAGCCGCTGCAGGATCAGGCTCTTGCCGCTGCCGGTGCGCCCCGCCACGACGCGCAAGCGCAGGGTGTCGGGCAGGACCGCCAGGTCGGCGAGCACGCGGCGGCGGAAGGCCCGGTAGCCGCCGTCCAGCACGGCGGTGCGCCAGCCCACGCGGGCCATGACCGTGGCGAGCGAACCCGAGCGGTTTCCGCCGCGCCAGCAGTACACCAGCGGGCGCCACTCGCGGGGGCGGTCGGCGAGCTGCGTTTCCAGGATGCCGGCGATGTTGCGCGAGACCAGCGCGGCGCCGATGCGCTTGGCCTCGAACGAGGACTGCTGCTTGTAGATCGTGCCCACGCGGGCGCGCTGCACGTCGTCCAGCACGGGGGTGGAGATCGCTCCGGGCAGGCGGTCTTCGGCGTACTCGGAGGGGCTGCGCGCATCGAGGATCGCGTCGTAGCTGTCGAGCGACGCGAGCGCCTCGTCGATGCCGACGACGATCGGGTCCTTCATCGGGGGGCGATCCAGGGGCAGGGGACGGGGATTCTATCAGCGCGATGTCCCCAAGGCCGTACAATCGGGAGTCAAGGAACACCGAATCGATGAAAGTATTCAATCTTGCCTGCGGCCACGACCACCGCTTCGAAGGCTGGTTCGCCTCGGCCGAGGACTTCGACGGTCAGCTCGAACGCGGGCTGATCGAGTGTCCGGTCTGCGGCGACCGGACCATCCGCAAGCTCCCCAGCGCGCCCCGCCTGAACCTCTCCGGCGCCACCGAGCCGGCCGCCATGCGCGCGCCCGGCAAGCCCGAGGCGGCCGTGCCCGCGCCGGCCGGTGCCGCGCCCACGCCGCAGCAGTTGCAGGCGATGTGGATGAAGCTCGCCCGCCACCTGGTCGACAATACCGAGGACGTCGGCGAGAACTTCGCCGAGGAGGCGCGGCGCATCCACTACCAGGAGTCGCCCGAGCGCGGCATCCGCGGCGTGGCCACCGCCGAGGAACGCGCCGAACTGGCCGACGAGGGCATCGAAGTCTTCGCCTTTCCGCTGCCTCGCTCGCTGAAGGACCCGATCCAGTAGTCGTGTGTGCGAGCGCCGCGGCGCCGCGCCTGCGCCCGGCGCTTCCCGACGGCCGCGCTCAGCGTTTCCCGTCGACCACGCTCATCGCTTCTGGTACTGCGTGCCGCCGAACAGCGCCTCGCGCGCTTTCTGGTCCACGAGCGGCTTTCGCCTGTCGGCCAGGATGGTCAGCGCGCGCTGCACCGCGGGGCGCGCGGCAATGATGTCGTGCCAGCGCCTGACCTGCGGAAAATCCGCCAGGTCGATGCCCTGGTTCTCGTGCGAGCGCGTCCAGGGCCAGCAGGCGATGTCCGCGATCGTGTATTCGCGCCCTGCCACGTAGGCCCCCGTGCGCTCCAGCTGACGCTCCAGCACGCCATACAGGCGCCTGGCTTCGTTCGTGTAGCGCTCGATCGCGTAGTCGATCTTGTGCGGCGCGTAGATCCGGAAGTGGTGCGCCTGGCCCAGCATCGGCCCGAGGCCGCCCATCTGGAACATCAGCCACTGCAGCGTCTCGTAGCGGCCGCGCGTGGTCTTGGGCAGGAACTTCCCGGTCTTGCCGGCCAGGTAGACGAGGATGGCCCCCGACTCGAACAGCGACATCGGCTTGCCGTCGGGGCCCTCGGAGTCGACGATCGCCGGGATCTTGTTGTTCGGGCTGATCTTCAGGAACTGCGGGTCGAACTGCTCGCCGGCGCCGATGTCCACCGCATGCACCGCATACGGCAGGCCGCACTCCTCGAGCATGATGTGCACCTTGTGGCCGTTCGGCGTGGGCCAAGTATAAAGATCGATCATCGTGTCTCCTCGGTACTGGGGGCGAGAGAAGCATACGACCGAGCCCGCTGCGCGGTGCGGCGCCGATCGGGCGGCTTTGGCCGAGCCGCGAGCGACCGAAAGGATTTCCGCGGGTGCCCGCTCGCCGGGGGGCGAAGCCCCCTGCGAGGCGGGCGCGGAAATCCGAGGTCGGAGCGGGAGGGCGAAGCCCGATCCCCGCGCAGCGGGGACCGGCCGTGCCGCCCGATCGGCGCCGCACCGCGCAGCGGGCGGCCCATGCAGCGGAAGCCTCAGCTGCCGCGCGTGACCGGCATTTCCTCGTGGCTGGAGGTGGGGATCGCCGCGTGCCGGCCGAGCTCGAGCTTGGCGACCGCGTTGCGATGAACCTCGTCGGGGCCGTCGGCCAGGCGCAGCGTGCGCTGGTGGGCGTACATGTAGGCGAGCGGGAAGTCGTCGCACACGCCGCCGCCGCCGTGGGCCTGGATCGCCCAGTCGATGATCCTGGTGGACACGTTCGGGGCCACGACCTTGATCATCGCGATCTCGGCCTTGGCGATCTTGTTGCCCACGGTGTCCATCATGTAGGCGGCCTTGAGCGTGAGCAGGCGGGCCTGCTCGATCATGATCCGCGACTCGGCGATCCGCTCGTGCCAGACGCTTTGCTGCGAGATCGGCTTGCCGAAGGCCACGCGCGAGGACAGGCGCTTGCACATGAACTCGAGCGCGCGCTCGGCCGCGCCGATCGAGCGCATGCAGTGGTGGATGCGGCCCGGCCCGAGGCGGCCCTGCGCGATCTCGAATCCCCGGCCTTCGCCCAGCAGGATGTTGTCGACCGGCACGCGCACGTTCTCGAACAGCACCTCGCAGTGGCCGTGCGGGGCGTCGTCGTAGCCGAACACGCTCAGCGGGCGGATGACCGTGATTC
>MEEC01000163.1 GCA_001724315.1 Lautropia sp. SCN 70-15
CTGCTGCCACACTCTGCAGCCGAGGCTCATGCCCGTTCGATGCCCCTGACCCTGGTAGAGCTCGTCGACGACTGGGCAAAACGGCGCGAGCTGCTGGTGGGCTGGCGCGATGATAGCCCCGCGTCCCGGCCCGGTGCCGCCCCGGGCATCAGGCCGCGCCGGTAGCCGATCGCTTCGCCGATGTCGGCTGCCGCGATGTCCGCGCGGCCGGCCAGGTCGGCGATGGTGCGGGCGAGCCTGATCACCCGATGCAGGGCCCGCGAGGACCAGCGCAGCCGCCGCGCCGCGCCGTGCAGCAATGCCAGCGCCTCGCCGCCGAGCGGACAGTGGCGATCGATGCCGACCGGGTCGAGCGCCGCGTTCGCGACCCCCTGCCTGCCGACCTGGCGCGCGCGGGTCACGGCAACGCGGGCCTGGATCTGTTCGCTCGACTCGCCCTCTGCCGACGAAGTGAGCACCTGCTCGTCGACTGGGCGCACCTGGATCTGGATGTCCACGCGATCGAGCAGCGGGCCCGAGACGCGGGCCTGGTAGCGCAGCACCCGCTCGGGGCTGCACCGGCAGCGGTCTTCGCCGAGATAGCCGCAGGGGCAGGGGTTCATGGCCGCGACCAGCTGGAAGTCGGCCGGGAGCTCGACCTGGCGTGCGGCGCGAGACAGCGCGATGCGGCCGGTTTCGAGCGGCTCGCGCAAGGCCTCGAGGGCGGCCCTGCCGAACTCGGGGAGCTCGTCCAGGAAGAGCACGCCGCGGTGGGCCAGGCTGATCTCGCCGGGACGAGGATTGGGGCCGCCGCCGACCAGCGCGGCGGTGGAGGCGCTGTGGTGCGGCGCGCGGAAGGGGCGCCGGCCCCAGTCTTGCGGGTGGAAGCGGCCGGCGAGGCTGGCCACCGCGGCGGCCTCGAGCGCCTCGTGGTCGTCCATGGGCGGCAGGATCGCCGGCAGGCAGCTGGCGAGCAGCGACTTGCCGGCGCCGGGCGGGCCGAGCATCAATACGCTGTGGGAACCGGCCGCCGCGATCTCGAGCGCCCGCTTGGCGGCGCGATGGCCCTTGACCGCAGAGAAGTCCGGCGCAGCGTTCCGCGCGCGCGGCTGGTCGGATTCGGGCAAGCGTCCGCCGGGCCGCGGGGGACGGCCGCCAGCCGGCTCGCCCGGCCGACGGGCGTCGACCCGGTCGAAGGGCGCCTCGCCCCGTAGCTGCCCGACCAGGCGGGGAAGCGTGTCGGCGGCCAGGATGCGCAATCCCTCGACCAGGGCCGCCTCGGTGGCGTTGGCGGCCGGAAGCGCCAGACTGCGGGCGCCGGCGTCGCGCGAGACCGCGGCCGCCATGGCGAGGGCGCCGCGGATCGGCCGGACTTCGCCGGTGAGTGAGAGCTCGCCCACGAACTCGATTCCGCTCAGGGAGTCGGCAGGAAACTGCCCGCTGGCGGCGAGGATGCCCAGCGCGATGGGCAGGTCGAAGCGCCCGGAGTCTTTCGGCAGGTCGGCCGGGGCCAGGTTGACCGTGAGGCGGCGATTCGGGAAATCGAAGCCGGCGTGCAGCAGTGCGGCCCGCACCCGCTCCCGGCTCTCGCGCACCTCGGCTTCCGGCAGGCCCACCACGTGGAAGGCCGGCAGCCCCATGCCCAGGTGGACCTCGACGCTGACCGGCGGGGCGGCCATGCCCACCAGCGCCCTGCTGCGAACCACTGCCAGCGACATCCGGCTCTCCGGCCGGCGCGCCAGCCGGCGATCAGGTTTGCGGTCGCTCTTTGTCTTCGAGCGCCTGTTCCAGGCGGACGATTCGTTCCTGCAGCCGGGCCATGCGCTCGAGCTGGGCGTCGAATTCGTCGCGCGTGACCAGGTCGAGGCGCTGGAAGGTCTGGCCGAGGACGGCGCGCAGGTTGCGCTCGAGATCGCCGGCGGGGCTGTTGCGAAGCAGGCCGGCGAGGCGCTCCTGGAGATCGGCGATCAACGCCTGCGGAGTGGGCTTCGACATGGTGAATCGAGTCTAGCACGGGCCCTGTGCGGTCCACCCGAGCCGCCTCGGGCCTGCGGTCTAGGCCTTTCGGCAAAACGGCTGCATCGAAACGGTGCGCGACGGGCTGATGCACGGAAATGGTGCGATCGCGGTGCGGGCTTTCTGCCCGGGCGCGCACCGCGGTGGCCCGTGAAGCCTGGCCAGGGCCTGCCGGGCACGTGGCGAAGGGGCCGCGCCGCCCCGCATGGCGCCTCGCAGGCCCTTCTGGCACGGGAAATGCTTTGAAGCCCTCGAGTCGTCTCGACACGGCCCGAAAACTTTCACGGAGAGTCCGATCATGAAGAAGTCCCTCATCGCAGTCGCGCTGGCCGCTTCCGCAGCCGGCTTCCCCGCCGCAGCCGGTGCCCAGAGCACGACCGAGGCCTCGCCGCACACCTTGAGCGCGAACATGGGGCTCGTCTCGAACTACCGCTACCGCGGCATCGATCAAACGAATGGCAAGCCCGCGGTCCAGGCCGGCATCGATTACGGCCACGCCAGCGGCATCTACCTCGGCACCTGGGCGTCGAACGTGAGCTGGCTGTCGGACGCCGGGGCCGGCGCGGTCAGCAACAGCATCGAGATGGACCTGTACGGCGGCTACAAGGGCAGCGCCGGCGGCATCGCCTACGACGTGGGCATGCTGCGCTACTACTACCCCGGCACCTACCCGGCCGGCTTCGTCTCGCCCCACACCACCGAGGTCTACGCCGCCGCCACCTGGAACAACGTGACGCTGAAGTACTCGCACGCCGTCACCAATCTCTTCGGCTTCGCCGACAGCAAGGGCGCGGGCTACCTCGACCTGACCGGCAACTTCGATCTGGGTTCCGGCTTCGGCCTCGTCGCCCACGTGGGTTACCAGCGCATTCCCTCGGGCAGCGTGGGCGGCGTGCAGGTCCGCGCCAAGAGCGACTGCTCCTACGCCGACTGGAAGCTCGGCGTGACCAAGGAGGTCGCGGGGATCGGCATCGGCCTGGCCTACGTCGACACGAACGCGAAGGGCGACACGGGCGAGTGCTACCGCAACGCCTACAACCGCGACCTGGGCAAGGGCACGCTGGTCCTGTCGGCAAGCAAGACGTTCTGAACCTGATCGTCGTGGCCGGCGCCGCTGGCCGCGCGGGAGAAACTGATGAAACTCATCACCGCCATCATCAAGCCGTTCAAGCTCGACGAAGTGCGCGAGGCGCTGTCGGGCATCGGCGTGCAGGGCATCACCGTCACCGAGGTCAAGGGCTTCGGCCGGCAGAAGGGCCACACCGAGCTGTACCGGGGCGCCGAGTACGTCGTCGACTTCCTGCCCAAGGTGAAGATCGAGGCGGCCGTGGCCGACGAGCTCGTCGAGCAGGCCGTCGAAGCGATCGAGGCCTCGGCCCGCACCGGGAAGATCGGCGACGGAAAGATCTTCGTCTACGACGTGGAGCAGGTCGTCCGGATCCGCACCGGCGAAACCGGCAACGAGGCGCTCTGAGCGCTCGACGACCCCCCAGGAGAACATGATGAAATTCCTGACTCGACTGCCGGCTGCCATGCCGGCGCTGCTCGGCGCCCTGCTGCTGTCCCCGGCAGCCGCCTTCGCGGCGGAAGCCACGGTCAACAAGGGCGACGTGGCCTGGATGATGACCGCCACCGTGCTGGTCATCGCCATGACGATCCCCGGCCTCGCGCTGTTCTACGGCGGCCTGGTCCGCGCGAAGAACATGCTGTCGGTGCTGATGCAGGTGTTCGTGGTCTTCTCGCTGATCACGGTGCTGTGGGCCATCTACGGCTACAGCATCGCGTTCACCGGAACCGGCCAGTTCTTCGGCTCCTTCGAGAAGATCTTCCTGAAGGGCGTCACGCCGGCGTCGCTGGCCGACACCTTCAGCGAAGGGATCAAGATCCCCGAGTACGTGTTCATCGCCTTCCAGGCCACCTTCGCGGCCATCACCTGCGCGCTGATCGTCGGCTCCTTCGCCGAGCGGATCAAGTTCTCGGCGGTGCTGCTGTTCTCGGTGATCTGGTTCACCTTCAGCTACCTGCCGGTGGCGCACATGGTCTGGTACGCCGAGGGCCTGCTGTTCAAGGACGGCGCGCTCGACTTCGCCGGCGGCACCGTGGTGCACATCAACGCCGGCGTGGCCGGCCTGGTGGGCGCCTACCTGGTGGGCAAGCGCCTGGGCTACGGCAAGGAAGCGATGCCTCCGCACTCGCTGACGCTCACGATGGTCGGCGCCTCGCTGCTGTGGGTGGGCTGGTTCGGCTTCAACGCCGGCTCGGCGCTCGAGGCGAACTCGACCGCGGCGCTCGCGGTGATCAACACGCTGCTGGCCACCGGCGCCGCCACGCTGTCCTGGATCGCCGGCGAGGCCATGTCCAAGGGCAAGGCCTCGATGCTGGGCGCGGCCTCGGGCGCGGTCGCCGGCCTGGTGGCGGTCACCCCGGCCGCCGGCACCGTGGGCCCGATGGGCGCGATCCTGCTCGGCCTGATCGCCGGCCTGGTCTGCCTGTGGGGCGTGAACGGCCTGAAGCGGCTGATGGGCGCCGACGACGCGCTCGACGTGTTCGGCGTGCACGGCGTGGGCGGCATCGTGGGCGCCCTGCTGACCGGCGTGTTCACCGCGCCCTGGCTGGGCGGCACCGGCGCCGAGGACTTCTCGATCGCCAGCCAGGTCGTGATCCAGGCCAAGGGCGTGATCATCACGATCCTCTGGTCGGGCGTCGTGTCGCTGATCGCCTACAAGCTGGTCGACATGATGCTCGGGCTGCGCGTCACCGACGAGGAAGAGCGCGAGGGCCTGGACATCGTCTCGCACGGCGAGTCCGCCTACACCCGGTGAGTGCCGGGGCGCCGGGCGCGCGACCCGCGCCGCCCGGCGCGAAGACGACGGAAGATGGACGGGAGAAGGGGCCTTCGGGCCCCTTTTTCCATGGCGTGGCGCCTCGCCCGGAAAGGCCCGGCGCTACAATCGGGCGCCAATGCCGCCGGATCCCCGATCCTTCACCGACGCCATGGCCGAACCGGGCCGGGAAACTCATCGATGCGCATCCTGATCATCCTCGACCCGCTCGAGAAAATCACCACCTACAAGGACTCGACCTTCGCGATGATGGTCGAGGCCGACCGGCGCGGCCACGCGGTCTTCGTCTGCGAGCAGCACGAGCTCTCGCTGGCCGGCGGGCGCACGGTGGCCCACGCGCGGCTGCTGCGCCTGCTCGACCCCAGCGGCAAGGACCGCGCGTGGTACGCGCTCGGCGAGCCGTCCGAAGAGCCGGTGGCGGCCTTCGACGCCACGCTGATGCGCAAGGACCCGCCCTTCGACATGGAGTACGTGTACTCCACCTACCTGCTCGAGCACGCGGTGCGCGAGGGCGCGAAGGTCTACAACGACCCCACCGCGATCCGCGGCCACAACGAGAAGCTGGCGATCGCCGAGTTCCCGCAGTTCGCCGCGCCCATGCTGGTGACCCGCAGCGCGCAGGCGCTGCGTGCCTTCGTCGACGAGCACGAGGTCGCGGGGTTCAAGCTGCTCGACGGCATGGGCGGCACCTCGATCTTCCGCGCCGAGCGCGGCGACCCGAATCTCTCGGTGATCATCGAGACGCTGAACCAGTTCGGCGACCGCTCGGTGATGGCGCAGCGCTTCCTGCCCGAGATTGCCGACGGCGACAAGCGGGTGCTGCTGATCGGCGGCAAGGTCGTTCCCTTCTGCCTGGCGCGCATTCCCAAGAGCGGCGAGTTCCGCGGCAACCTGGCAGCCGGCGGTCGCGGCGTCGCGCGCGAGCTGTCGGCGAAGGACCGCGAGATCGGCGAGGCGGTCGCGCAGGTGCTGGCGCCGCGCGGCTTGCTGCTGGTGGGGCTGGACCTGATCGGCGAGTGCATCACCGAGATCAACGTGACCAGCCCGACCTGCTTCCAGGAGATCCGCGACCAGACCGGCTTCGACGTGGCCGCGATGTTCGTCGACGCGCTCGAGGAGGCGGCGGGCGCGCGATGATCGGCATCATGGTGGTATCGCACGAGCCGCTGGGCACCGCGCTGATCCGCTGCACGCGCCACGTGTTCGGCCGCCTGCCGCCGCAGCTCGCGGCGCTGGACGTGATCCCCGACGAGGACCCCGAGGCGGCGATCCAGGCGGCGCGCGATCTGCTCCTGCGCATCAACGACGGCAGCGGCGCGATCGTGTTCACCGACTGCTTCGGCGCCA
>MEEC01000164.1 GCA_001724315.1 Lautropia sp. SCN 70-15
GCTCGCCGGTCGACTTGGCCGCCGCGTGAAGCCGGTCGCCCAGTTCGACGGCGCGTGATTCCAGCTCACCAGCGCGTGCGAGCCCGTGCTCGAAGATCTGCTCGGCAAAGAGCAGCGCGCTGGCCGCTTCGAGCGCCAGCGCCTCGTCGGTCTCTCGCTCGGGCGAGGCCGCGGCGTGCGCGCAATCGAGCAAGCCCGCCGCGAGGCGAGCCAGGCCGGCGGCGGGCAGGCTGGCCACCGCATCGACGAAGTGCCTGGTGGCCTCGAGCCGGGCCGAGGCCGCCACGGGCCCCGAAGAAAGGCTGTCCCAGGCCTGCTTGGCGGCAGCCAGTGCCCCGCGCGCGAGATCGAGCGCTGCGGGATCGAAGGCGCCATAGCGCCGGGTCTCGTAGTCGGCGGGGATCGCGTCGTCCAGCCCGAAGGCCTCGCGGACCTCGCGCACCAGCGGCGAGCCCTCGCGCGCGCCGGCAAGCAGGAACAGGGTCTCGGCGAGCAGGCGATCGGCGACCGGCAGCAGCTCGATCACCGTCTGGCGGATCTGCAGGTTGATCCGGGCCAGCAGCCGCTTGGCGGGCACGTCGAGCGGCAGCGCGCCGTCGCGCCAGGCGTCGAAGCAGGCCAGGGCCGCGCGCCAGAACGCGGCCTGCCTGGCGCCGCGTTCCGAATGCAGGACCGTCTCGACCGCGTCGCGCATCGCGGCGAGCGCGGCCGCGTCTTTCGGGTCGCGCATCAGCCGCAGCAGCCCGCGCTCGAACTCGCCTCGCGCGGCCGCCAGCGCAGCCGCGTCGCGCACGCGGACCTCGGGCGCATCGAAGGCGCGCCGGGGCTGCGGCACCACGAAGAGATCGGCGGGGTGGATGCGCTGCGCGCCGCGCGCGGCGAGCAGGTCGCGGTAATAGGGGAAGAGGTGCAGCGGCTGGTGCGGTTCGCCGGCGAGCAGTGCGTCCAGGTACTCGGCCACCGCGCCGCAGGCACCGGCGAAGGCATCGACGGCGGCCGCGTCCAGCGCCAGCGCGCCGCTCTCGACCGCATCGAGGAAGCGCTCGGCCTCGGCGGTCATCATCGGCACGCCGGACAGGCCCACGATGGCCAGCGCCCCGTGCGCCTGGTGGACGCCGGTGCGCGCGGCGCGCAGCGCCGAGGCGTCGTCGGGCCCGGCGCCGAGCTGGCGGCGCAACGCATCGACCGCGTTCTGCAGCGACTGCCGGATCTCGGACGCGCACCAGGACAGCACCGACAAGTCGGGCGCCGCGTCGAACTGCTGGACCTCGTCCCTCATTGCGCGTTCCTCATGGCGCCTTCCTCAAGCGACCTTGAAGCGGGTCACCGAGCTCTTCAGTTCCTGCGCGAGTTCGGAGAGCTGGCGGATGGAGCCTGCCGTCTGCAAGGTGCCTTCGCTGGTCTGCTCGGTCACCAGCAGGATGCGCTGGATCGACTGGGCCACCGTGCCGGCCGAAGCGGCCTGCTTGGACGTGGTGTTCGAGAAGTCCTCGATCAGCTCGGCCAGGTGCTTGGACACGCGGCCGATCTCGCCCAGCGCGCGGCCGGCCTCGTCGGACAGCCGCGTGCCTTCGACCACGCCCTGGGTGCTGCGCTCCATGGCGGCGACCGCGTCCTGCGTGTCGGTCTGGATGGTGCGGATCAGCGCGGCGATCTGCTTGGTGGCCTCGGCCGAGCGCTCGGCCAGCCGCTGCACCTCTTCGGCCACGATCGTGAAGCCGCGCCCGGCCTCGCCGGCCGACGCCGCCTGGATGGCCGCGTTGAGCGCCAGCACGTTGGTTTGCTCGGTGATGTCCGAGATCAGCTCGATGATCTCGCCCACCTCCTGCGAGGACTCGCCGAGCCGCTTGATCCGCTTGGCCGTTTCCTGGATCTGGTCGCGGATGCCGTTCATGCCGCTGATCGCGTTGTCCACCGCGCGCGAACCTTCTTCGGACGCCGACAGCGAGTGACGCGCCACCTGCGCCGACTCGGCCGCGCGGGCCGAGACCTCGTTGATCTGCTGGGCCATCCGAAGCACCGACTCGCCGGTCTCGCGGATCTCGCGCGACTGCTGCTCGCTGGCCGCCTGCAGGCTCGACGCCGTCATCTGCGCCTTGGACGAGGCCTCGCCGACCATCTCGGCGGTGGCATTGATCCGCGACACCAGGCTGCGCAGCTCCTCGACCGTGTAGTTGACCGAGTCGGCGATCGCGCCGGTGATGTCCTCCGACACGGTGGCCTGGATCGTCAGGTCGCCATCGGCCACTTCCTGGAGCTCGTTCATCAGCCGCAGGATCGCGCCCTGGTTCTGGTCGTTGGCGCGCTTGGCCTCTTGCTCCAGCCGCTCGGCCACCGCGCGCTGGCGCTCGGCCTCTTCGGCGCGCTGCTCGCTGTCCGACAGGAAGGCGCGGAACATGCCGAACAGCGCCAGCAGCGCCACCGCGCCGGACACCGCCGCGATGATCTTGCTCCAGGCCGCCAGGCCGCCGCCGGCGCGCAGTGCGTCGCGCAGCGACTCCAGGCGGCCGCGCACCGGCTCGCTGTCCGCGAAGATGCGGCGCTCGGCCGCGCGAGCCTGCTGCAGGCCCTGGAAGTCGGTCATCAGCGTGGCGAGCGAGGCCTGGGTGGCGGTGCTCGCCTGGCGCAGCCACTCGAGCGAGCGGCGGGCCTCGCCCTCGCCCACCGGTGAGATGCGCATCCGGTCGCTGCCGTTGAGCAGCGCGTCGGACAGCTGGCGCAGCGAGCTCACCGCCTGGCGCAGGCCCTCGGCGTCGACCACGTCGGCGATGCCCAGCGCGCCGGCGTCGCGGGCGATGCGCTGTGACAGCGCCACCAATTCGCCAGCCATTGCCACCTCGCGGGCCGAGGCGCCGGCCTGCAGGCGATTGGTGGCCACGACCTGGGTGGCGGCCAGCAACTGCGGATTGGTGCGGGCCACCTGCTGGCGGAAGTCGGCCAGCGCGGTCAGCAGGGCCTGCTGGCCCAGCAGCGCGGCGGCCGCCTGGTCGCTGGGGCGCCAGCCGTCGAGCAGGGCCGCGGCGTTCGGCGCGTCGGCGCCGACCGGTGCGGCCACGCCGGCGTCGGCGAGCTGGCGCAGCGAGCGGTTCACCGCCTGGCGGCTCTCGTCGAGCTGGCGGAAGGCGTCGGTGTTGCCGGCGATCGCGTTGGGGGCGGCCTTGGCCAGTCGCTGCGAGTGGGTCAGCGCATCGCCCAGCCATTGGGTCCAGCGCGCGGTGTCCGCGGCTTGGCGGGCGTCGAGCCACAGGAAGGCCAGGCCGAGCAGCGCCGACATCAGCAGCACCGGCAGCCAGACCTTCAGCTGCGACTGGAAGGGCAGATGACCGATGAAGGGAATCGTGAAGCGCTTGCGCCGCCGGGTGCCGCCGGCCTGCACCGCGTCGTCGGCATCGGCGTCGTGGGAATCGAAGCCGATCGGCTCGCCGCCGTCGTCGGGCAACAGGGTCTCGATCAGCGCGGTGTCGGGCGCGGCGTCGGCGGGCGAATTCGACCGCGACTGCATGAACCCCGGGAGCTTGATGGCCATCTTCAGCATGCTTGGTCTCTTCTTCGCATCCGTCGCATCAGCGGGCAACCGCCATGAAGCGATCGTCGACGGCGAGCCTGGCGAGGCTCAGTTCGGTCCACAGGCGGCCTTCGGCGTCGATCCAGTCGGCGCCGAGCCAGGCCGGGCGCTCGCCGCCGGCGGATTCCATGGCCGCCGGGTTGCCGCGCTCGTCGTCGCCGCCCCCCGCGTTGCCGTCGGCCGGATTCATCGTCTCGACGTTCTGCAGGCCCAGCATCCGGGCCACCACAACCGAGGCGTTCAGGCCCAGCCGCGGCGCGAAGGCGATCAGCCGCGCCTCGCGGCTGGCCGGCGTGAAGGAATCGCCCACGAAGCGCGCCAGGTCGGACACCGCGTACAGAGAGCCGCGCAGGTTCACCAGGCCACGGAACCAGTCGCGCGTCAGCGGCACTGGCGCGATCGTCTGCGGAAGCGGCACGACCTCGCCGGCCTCGGACAGCTCCACCAGCAGCCTGCGCGAGCCGACCTGCACGCCCAGCCGCGCAGTGGGCGCCGCGCCCGACGCGGCCTGGCGCAGGCGCTCGGACAGGCGCGCCTGGAATTCGCGGAGGTTCTTCTTGCGGTCGTTCATTGGCGGCGTGGTGTCGTTGACGTGCAGCGCTCAGGCGGCGGCCAGTTCGGCCACGCGCTGGAGCAGTTCCTCGGGGCGCACGGGCTTGGTCAGGTAGTCGCGCGCGCCCTGGCGCAGGCCCCAGATGCGATCGATCTCGGCATCCTTGCTCGAGCACAGGATGATCGGGATGCCCTTCGTTTCGGGGTCGCGGGACAGGTCGCGCGTGATCTGGAAACCGTTGCGGCCCGGCATGACCACGTCGAGCACGATCAGCCCCGGGCGCTCGACCCGCACCTTCGACAAGGCCTCCTCGCCGTTGGACGCGGTGGCCACCTGGTAGCCGCCGCGCAACAGCAGGTCGGTGAGAAACCAGCGCTCGGTAGGCGAGTCGTCGACGACGAGGATCTTCATGAAGTCGGGCGGGCTCGGGTGGGTCGTGCCGGGTCGGCTCGTGCGGAGTGGGGTCACGCGTGCGGGGTCAGGCGGTGGCTGCGAACGACAGCGTGATGCCGGGCGTTGCGCTTGCGGCCTCCGGCAGCTCGGAGGCGGCGGAACCGCTTCCACCCTTGCCCGCCGAGCCGGAATTGGCCACGCTTCGATTCAGGTGCTCGCCCACCGTGCGGATCAGCGTGTCCTTGGTGAAGGGCTTGGTCAGGTACTGGTCCGAGCCCACCATGCGGCCGCGGGCGCGGTCGAACAGGCCGTCCTTGCTGGACAGCATGATGACCGGGATCTCGCGGTAGCGCGGGCTCTTCTTGATCAGCGCGCAGGTCTGGTAGCCGTCGAGCCGCGGCATCAGGATGTCGCAGAAGATCAGGTGGGGCTCGTGGTCGGTGATCTTGGCGAGTGCGTCGAAGCCGTCCTCGGCGAGCAGCACCTCGCAGCCTGCCTGTTTCAGGAAGATCTCGGCGCTGCGGCGGATCGTGTTGCTGTCGTCGATCACCAGCACCTTCAGGCCCGACAGGCCGGCCGCTTGGCTCATCTCATACCTCCACCATCTCGAAGTCCTCCTTGCGGGCGCCGCATTCGGGACAGGTCCAGTTCATCGGGATGTCCTCCCAGCGCGTGCCGGGCGGAATTCCCTCGTCGGGCAGACCGTCTTCCTCGTTGTAGATCCAGCCGCAAATCAGGCACATCCACGTTCGAAAGCCGGCGCTCTGCGCGTCGCTCATCTGGTTTCTCCTGGCTGATGGTCGTACTGACGGACCCGTCGCGCGGGAGTTGCGTGCCGGCGAATTTCGCCGCCGGCCGCCCGCTGCGCAGGTCCTTTTTCCCTGTGAGCCGATGGTAACCTCGGCCCCGAAGCGCCACCGATGGGCACCGACCAGTGGCGAGGATGTTGCGACGAACGCACAGGAGCGTGTTTTGGCTGAAGAATCCAGGGCGGGCGCGGCCGCCGGCGATGCCGCCGCAGACCGTTCCCACGCGACCGCCACCAGTGCGGACGTCGCCCTGCCCCCGCCGCCGCCCAAGGCGCCGATCCGCGGCCTCTACGTGCTGACCCCCGACACCGACGACGACGAGTGGCTGGCCGCGGCCGTGGCCGCCGCGATCGCCGGCGGCGCCAGCGCGGTTCAGTACCGGAACAAGACCGCGGACGCCGAGACCCGGCTGCGCCAGGCGCGGATGCTGGTGAAGGTGTGCCATTCGCGCGGCGTGCCGCTGATCGTGAACGACTCGGTGGACATGGCGATCGCCGCCGGCGCCGCCGGCGTGCACCTGGGCCGCGACGACGACGACCCCTTCGAAGCTCGCCGCCGCCTCGGGCCGGACGCGATCATCGGCGTGTCCTGCTACGACGAGTTCGAGCGGGCGGAGCGGTATGCGGAAGTGGCCGACAACCTGGCCTTCGGCAGCCTGTTCGGGTCGAGCACGAAGCCGGGGGCGGTGCGCGCGCCGCTCGAGCTGCTGACCCGGGCAAAGGCGCGGGGGTGGAACGTGGTGGGGATCGGGGGGGTGGATGCTTCGAATGCGCGGCTGGCGATCGGGGCGGGGGCGGATGCGGTGGCGGTGATCACCGCGGTATTCGCGCCTAGCACACAACCCGCAGGT
>MEEC01000165.1 GCA_001724315.1 Lautropia sp. SCN 70-15
GAAGTCGCGGCCGAGCTGCGGGATCCGGTCCAGCTCCTGCGCGGCGAGCTTGATGCGCTCGTACTCGATCAGACGGCGCGCCAGTTCGGCGCGAGGGTCCTCGACCTCTTCGCCGCTGTCGGCCTTGCGCACCGGCAGCAGCATCCGCGACTTGATGTCGATCAGCATCGCGGCCATCAGCAGGTATTCGGCCGCGAGCTCGAGGTTGTGGCTGCGCAGCTCCTCGACGTAGGCGAGGTACTGGCGCGTGACCTCGGCCATCGGGATGTCGAGGATGTTGAAGTTCTGCTTGCGGATCAGGTAGAGCAGGACGTCGAGCGGCCCCTCGAAGGCATCGAGGAAGATCTCGAGCGCGTCAGGAGGGATGTAGAGGTCCAGCGGCAGCTTGACCAGCGGCTCGCCATACAGCCGCGCGACGACCTTCAGCTCCAGCTGCTCGGGACCGTCGTCGGTGGCGGGGGATTCGATCACGGCGCCGGGAGGCTCAGGTTTCCGGCTGGTACACGTAGGGCTTCTGCGGCACCCGGGCCTCGCGCGCCTGGCGGGCGAGCTCGGGATCCTGCGGGCGGTCCCAGAGCAGGGCGCGTCCCTTGCGCTGGGCGTCTTCCAGGGAGGGATTGCGCTGCTTCATCTCGCGCAGGAAGCGGGTGATCTCGGATTCGTACATGGCGGCCTTGCCTCGGGCATCTGCGGGACGTGTCAACCGGTCATTTTAGTCGATCGGCGGGCAGTGCCGCATGGTCCCCGCTTCGGGCGATACTTCGAGTCATGGGCCGCGGAGGCCTCGACGCTGGAGCTGAGAAGAATGAGGAAGTGGCTGATGATCGGCTGGCTGTGCACGATGCTTGGGGCGCTCGGCGCCTGCGACTGGATCGCCTCCAAGGAGCTCGAGGTCGGCGAATCCACCGTCGACGACGTCCGGCGCCTGATGGGCGGGCCCGACACGATTCGCGAGCAGGCCGACGGCGGCAAGATCTACGAGTATCCGCGCGGCCCGCAGGGCGCCCAGACCTGGATGGTGCGCATCGACGCCAACGGCCGCTACCAGGGCATGAGCGACGCGCTGGCCGAGGCCAACCTGGCCAGGGTGAAGCCCGGCATGACCCGCGACGAGGTCCGGCTGCTGCTCGGCCGGCCCGGCGAGACCGGCCGGATGGCCGGCGCGCACGGTCCGGTCATGACCTGGCGGGTGCAGGCCGGGCACGGCGTGACCGAGATGTTCCACGTCGAGCTCGGGCCGGACGACCGGGTGGTGAAGGTGGATCGCTCGCCGGATCCGCAGACGGTCAACACGCGCTGAGCGCGGCCGTCATCGCGCGCTGAGTGCGGCCAGCGCCTCGTCGAGTTCCTCGAACACCGCATCGGGGCCGAGCTCTTCCAGGAAGCCCGAGCGCCGGATCAGCGACAGCGGCTGCGGGTTCGGCTCGGCGATCACCAGCCGCCCGCCGCGACGCACGAGCATCCGGTGCAGGCTCTCGAGCGCGTCGAGCCCCGTGGTGTCCAGGTTGATCACCTTGTCCATCTCGAGCACCACCACCTCGTGCGGGCGGGCGGGATCGAGCAGCTGCTCGAGCTTGGTCACCGAGCCGAAGAACAGCGAGCCGAACACCCGGTAGGCGACGATGCTGCGGCCGTCGGGCGTGTGCGCGTAGTCGGCCGGCAGCGCGATCTCCTCGACCCGGGTCAGCGACGAGATCCGGAAAATGAACATCAGGCTGGCCAGCACGAGGCCGATCTCGACCGCGACCGTGACATCGAAGATCACGGTCAGCAGGAAGGTGGTGAGCAGCACCGCCCGGTAGTTGTTCGAGAACTGGCGCAGCCGGGCGAACTCCTTCCAGTCGCCCATGTTCCAGGCCACGAACAGCAGGATCGCCGCCAGCGAGGCCAGCGGAATGCTGGCGGCCAGCGGCGCGAGCGCCAGCACGATCAGCAGCAGCGTGCCGGCGTGGACGATGCCGGCGATCGGCGTGCGGCCGCCGGAGCGGATGTTGGTCACCGTGCGCGCCACCGTGCCGGTGGCCGCGATGCCGCCGAAGAAGGGCACCACGAAGTTCGCCACGCCCTGCGCCATCAGCTCCTGATTGGGGTCGTGGCGATCGCCGGTGATGCTGTCTGCGACCCGGGCGCAGAGCAGCGACTCGATGGCGCCCAGCAGCGCGATCGACAGCGTGGGCATGACCAGGTTCTGCGCCGTGGGCCAGTCGAATTCCGGCAGCTGGAAGCTCGGCAGCCCCTGCGGAATGCCGCCGAAACGCGAGCCGATCGTTTCGACCTGAAGGCCGCCGAGCGCCACGGCCACCGTTCCGAGCGCCAGGACCACGATCGTTCCGGGCACCCGGGCCATCCAGAGTTTCCAGCCTTGGTCGTTGGGCTTGTAGGACTTGGGCCAGAGCACGACGATCAGCAGCGACACCGCGCCCAGCGCCAGCGCGGCCCAGTTGACCGTGTCGAGCGCCTGCCAGATCGCGCCGACCTGCGAGAAGGAGTTGGCCGGCATCTTGGCGATGTCCAGCCCCAGGAAGTCCTTTACCTGCTGCAGGGCGATGATGACCGCGATGCCGTTCGTGAAGCCGATCACGATCGACACCGGAATGAAGCGGATCAGGTTGCCCAGCCGCAGCGCGCCCATCGCGAACAGCAGGATGCCGGCCATGAAGGTCGAGATCAGCAGGTTCGCCACGCCGTAGCGCTCGACGATCGCGTACAGCACCACGACGAAGGCGCCGGCCGGCCCGCCGATCTGCACCCTCGAGCCGCCCAGGAGCGAGATCAGGAAGCCCGCGATGATCGCGGTGAAGATGCCCTGCTCGGGCTTGACGCCGCTCGCGATGCCGAAGGCCATGGCCAGCGGCAGGGCGACCACGCCCACCGTGATGCCCGCCGACACGTCGGCGCGCAGGTCGTCGCGCGTGTAGCCGCGAAGGCTGTCGACGATCCTGGGCCGGAACCGGGGGGCAGGGAGGCTCACTTCACTTTCATGCCCGGTTGCGCGCCTTCGTGGACGTCCAGCAGGAACAGCCCCGGGCCCTTCGCCGGATCGTCCCAGCCTGCCGACAGCACCATGCCTTCGGACACGCCGAACTTCATCTTGCGCGGCGCCAGGTTGGCGACCACGACCGTGTAGCGGCCGACCAGCTGCTCGGGCGCATAGGCCGATCGGATGCCCGAGAAGACGTTGCGGGTGCGCTCTTCGCCGACGTCGAGCGTGAGGCGAAGCAGCTTGTCGGAGCCCTCGACGGCTTCGCAGGCGACGATCTTCGCGATCCGCATGTCGACCTTGCCGAAGTCGTCGATCGAGATCGTGCCCTCGGGAGCGCTCGCCGCGGTCTTCGTCGCGCCGGCCGAGGCCTTCGCTGCCGCGGCCTCCCCGGCTGCGGCCTTCCCGGCTGCGGCCTTGTCGCCGCCCGCCGGCACGGCCTCGGGCAGGTCGAACAGCGCATCGAGCTGCTTCGGATCGACCCGGGTCATCAGGTGCTGGTAGGGCTCGATGGCGTGGCCTTCGGGCAGGGGCTTGCCGATCGCCGACCAGTCGGCGGCGGGCAGGCGCAGCATGGTCGCGACCCGCTGGGCCGTGGCAGGCAGGATGGGCGCGAGCAGCAGCGCCAGGTCGGCGAAGGCGCGCAGCGCGGTGGAGCACACCGTGTGCAGCTCGGCGGCCCGGGCCGGATCCTTGGCCAGCTCCCAGGGCTTGCGCGCGTCGACGTACTCGTTGACCCGGTCGGCGTAGGCCATGACCTCGCGGATCGCCTTGCCGTAATCGCGGCCGTCGTACAGCGCGGCGACCGCGTCGGCGCCGGCCCAGCCGGCGGAAAAGGCCGCATGCGCGTCGGCGTCGACCGGCCCGAGCCGGCCGTCGAAGCGCTTGGTCACGAAGCCGGCGCAGCGGCTCGCGATGTTGATCAGCTTGCCGACCAGGTCGGCATTCACCCGCGCGACGAAATCGTCGGGGTTGAAGTCGACGTCTTCCACGCGGCTGTTCAGCTTGGCCGCCAGGTAGTAGCGCAGCCACTCGGGATTCATGCCGAGCTCGAGATAGCGCAGCGGCGAGATGCCGGTGCCGCGGCTCTTGCTCATCTTCTCGCCGCTCACGGTGATGAAGCCGTGCACGTTGACCCGGTCGGGCGCCTTGCGCCCGGCGAAGTGCAGCGTGGCTGGCCAGAACAGCACGTGGAAGTAGATGATGTCCTTGCCGATGAAGTGGACCTGCTCGAGCGTGGGGTCGGCCAGCAGCGCGTCGAAGTCCACGCCGTTCTTCGCGCACCAGGCCTTCAGCGAGGCCAGGTAGCCGATCGGCGCGTCGAGCCACACGTAGAAGTACTTGCCCGGCGCGTCGGGGATCTCGATGCCGAAGTAGGGCGCGTCGCGCGAGATGTCCCAGTCTGCGAGCTTGCCGCCCGCGACCGCGGCGCCGCCGGGTTCGTCGGGCGCGGCGCCTTCGCCCAGCCACTCCTGGGCCTTGGCGAGCACCTCGGGCTGCAGCCGGGGCTGGCCGTGGCGGTCGTTCGAACGGGTCCACTGCTGCAGGAAGGCCACGCAGCGCGGGTCCGACAGCCGGAAGAAGTAGTGGTCCGACGAGCGCAGTTCCGGCGTGGCGCCCGACAGGGCCGAGAACGGATTCTTCAGGTCGGTGGGCGCGTAGACGGCGCCGCAGGCCTCGCAGGAGTCGCCGTACTGGTCCTTCGCGCCGCACTTCGGGCACTCGCCCTTGATGTAGCGATCGGGCAGGAACATGCCCTTGACCGGGTCGAAGAACTGCTCGACCGAGCGCACGTCGATCAGGCCCTGGTCGCGCAGCCCGCGGTAGATGGACTGCGACAGCTCGGTGTTCTCGGGCGAGTCGGTGCTGTGCCAGTGGTCGAAGGCGATGTGGAAGCCGTCGAGATACTGGCGGCGGCCGGCGGCGATGCCGGCCACGAATTCCTGGGGGGTCTTTCCGGCCTTCTCGGCGGCGATCATGATCGGCGCGCCGTGGGCGTCGTCGGCGCAGACGAAACGGACCGTGGCACCGCGCATACGCTGGAACCTCACCCAGATGTCGGCCTGGATGTACTCCATGATGTGGCCGATGTGGAAAGCGCCGTTGGCGTACGGCAGGGCGGTGGTGACGAACAGGTTGCGCGGGTTCATCCGCGAAATCTTAGCAAACGGGGGGCCTGCCGGCCGGGGCCGCAGCCCACCGCCCGGCGGACGGTTGCCACGGGTTCGATGGCGCAGGTTTCATCCAGATCAAGTTTCCGGTTCGCCGGACCGCACCGATCCGGCCAAGGCCGCCATCCGCCGGGGCTAGCCTGCCCTTTTCCAATCGTGCTGGAGGAGGCAAGCGGATGACCACCTTGCGCAAGCCGGACCTCGTCTGCCCGGCGGGCAGCCTGACCGCCCTGAAGGCGGCGGTCGACAACGGCGCGGACGCGGTGTACTGCGGGTTTCGCGATTCGACCAACGCGCGCAACTTCAAGGGCCTGAACTTCGACCGGCCCACGCTCACCGAGGGTCTGCGCTACGCCCACGCCCGCGACGCCGAGGTCCTGGTCGCGATCAACACCTACGCGCAGGCCGGCCGGATTCCGGAATGGCACGCGGCGGTCGACGCCGCCGCCGAGCTGGGCGTGGATGCGCTGATCGTGGCCGACATCGGGCTGCTCGCCTATGCCCGCGAGCGGCATCCCGGCCTGCGGCTGCACCTGTCGGTGCAGGGCTCGGCCACCAATCACGAGGCGATCGAGTTCTGCCGCCGGGAGTTCGGCATCCAGCGGGCGGTGCTGCCGCGGGTGCTGACGCTGGCGCAGGTGGAGCAGCTGATCCGCCACACCGAGGTCGAGATCGAGGTCTTCGGCTTCGGCAGCCTGTGCGTGATGAACGAGGGGCGCTGCTGGCTGTCCTCGCACGCCACCGGCGAGTCGCCGAACACTCACGGCGTGTGCTCGCCCGCGCCCTACGTGCGCTGGGAGGACGGCCCCGACGGCATGTCGGCGCGCCTGAACGGCATCCTGATCGACCGCTACGGCGCCGACGAGAAGGCCGGCTACCCGACGCTGTGCAAGGGCCGCTTCGAAGTGCAGGGCCGCATCGACTACGCGCTCGAGGAGCCGACCAGCCTGAACGTGCTGTCGGTGCTCGACGAGCTGCTGCGCATCGGCGTGGCGGCGATCAAG
>MEEC01000166.1 GCA_001724315.1 Lautropia sp. SCN 70-15
GCCGCCGGTGTTTTGCAGGAAGGCCGGGTCTTCCTGGCCGATCTGGACCGGCCGCAGCGCCTGGCGCGCCCCCTCGGCCAGCGCCTCGTTGAAGCGGGTGACGTTCGCGAGCTCGAAGGACGGCACCATCTTCTTGACGTGCCGCACCACGAAATTGACCACCCCGCCCTTGGGGAAGCCGAGCAGGTCGCCCATGGACGCCAGCACCACCTCCTTGACCTGCGTGTGGGAGACGATCTGCTGCAGCGTGTGCGCGAAGTTCTCGAGGATGATGATCGCCTTGGCGCCGGAGTCCTCGAGCTGGTGCTCGAGCTCGCGCGGCGTGTACAGCGGGTTCACGTTGACCACCACCAGCCCGGCGCGAAGCACGCCGGCGATCGCCACCGGGTACTGCAGCACGTTGGGCATCATGATCGCGACCCGGTCGCCCTTCTGCAGGCCCTTGGACTGCAGGAAGGCGGCGAGCGCCTTCGACTTCTCGTCGACCTCGCCGAAGCTGATCTCCTTGCCGAGGCTCACGTAGGCCTTGCGGTCGCGGTACTTGGTGAAAGCCTCCTCGATCAGGTGGACCAGCGAGGAGTACTGGGTCCAGTCGACGTCGTGCGGCACCGCGCTGGGGTAGCTCTTCAGCCAGAAACGCTCGATCCGGGTGTCCATCTCTGTCTTCGTCTCCGTTTTCATCTTGCCGATCCGGTCGGCGTTCTCGAGGCAATCTTACCGGGCCCGGGAACCTTCTGCCCGGCCAGCCCCGCCAGCGTCTCCCTGCGTTCGGCCGCCGGCAACCGCGCGAGCGCCTCGGCGGCCCGGTGGAAGCGGGCCAGGTCGCCGGCCTCGCGCGCGAGCAGCGCCTCGAAGGCCGGCACCAGGTCGTTGTAGGCGGCCACCGAGGCCAGGTGCGCGGTGGTGAGCCGCTGGCCGAACCAGCGGTCGTAGCCGGCGAAGCCGCCCCAGCGCTCGCGCAGCGCCGCGTAGTCGGCCTGCAGCGCGGCGAAGACCGCGTCGCGGCCGGCGAGCTTCTCGGCGTCGGGAAGCTCGCTCGCGAACAGGCGCTCGAGCGACTCGCGGTGGCGCCGCAGCAGGGCGAGGAAGTCGGCGCGGCGCGCGGAATGCTCGCGCCAGGCATCGCGCAGCCGCGGCTCGCCGCCGCTCGCGATGCGCGCGTCCAGCCAGCGCTCGAGGCCGATGCGCTCGACCGCGGTGGCATAGGACTCGTTGAAGGTGGAGTCGCCCTTCAGGTACACGCGCTGGTGCGCGAGCTCGTGGAAGACCAGCCGCGCCAGCTCGACCTCGTGCCGGTTCACGAAGGTGCTGAGCAGCGGGTCGGCGAACCAGCCCAGCGTGGAATAGGCGGGCACGCCCGACACGAAGGCCTCGAAGCCCTCGTCGCGCATGCGCTGGGCGAAGCGCTCGGCGTCGTCGCGCGAGAAATAGCCCCGGTAACCCACGCAGCCGGCCACCGGGAAGCAGGACTGGCGCAACTTCAGCGACAACGGGGGCGCCGCGAACACGTTCCAGACCACGAAGGGCCGGTCGATGGCCACGTAGCGGGTGTAGCTGTCGTTGTCGGGCAGCGCCAGCTCGCGCGAGGCGAAGCCGCGGATCTCGAGCGCGCGCCGCAGCCGCTCGCGCAGCTGCGGCTCGGTGGCCGGATCGGCGATCAGGGCCGCCGCCGGCTCGGCGCGGCGGATCAGGTCCAGGTGGCCGGCGGCGGACTGCCACCAGTAGGCCGGGCCGTCGGTCCAGGCGGCGCAGCCGGAGAGCGACGCAAGGCCCAGCGCGGCCACCAGCGTCAGGCCAGCTCGCATCACGGCGCCGGGCGCAGCTCGACCAGGCAGTCGTAGAAGGTCGGGCCGCGCCCCAGGTCGGTGAGCGCCTGGCTGGTGACCGCGTTCACGTTGCGCCCGCCCTGGGTGAGCTTGTGCCACCAGACGCCCCAGGCCACCGGCACGCCCGGGCGCGCGCGGTCGCTGACGCTGGCCCGGGCCAGGAAGCGGCCGCGATCGTTGAACACCTCGACCATGTCGCCGTGGGCCACGCCGCGCGCGGCGGCGTCGTCGGGGTGGATCTCGACGGCCGGCTCCTTCGCCTGGGCCTGCAGCCCGGGGATGTTGACGAAGGTCGAGTTAAGGAAGGTGCGCGCCGGCGGCGAGATCAGCGCCAGCGGGTAGCGCGCGGCCAGCCCGGGGTTGGAGATCGCCGACTCCCAGGGCGGCACCCAGTCGGGCAGCGGATCGAGGCCCTGGTCGGCCAGCCGCTGGCTGTAAAACTCGCAACGCCCCGACGGCGAGGGAAAACCGCCTTGCGCGAAGGGCGCGTCGGCGTGGCGCATCTTGGTCCAGCCCTCGCGCCGGAGCTGCTCGAGCGAGACACCGCCGGCCTGCGGCGCGCTCCAGTCCATGGCGTCGCGCACGATGTCCTCGTCGCTGGCGCGCAGCGCCGGCTCGTCGAAGCCCATTCGCGCGGCCAGCTCGCGGAACACGTCGGCATTGGGCCGCGCCTGCCCGAGCGGCGCGATCGCCGGATTGTTGGCCAGCACGTACCAGTGACCGTAGGTCTTGTGGACGTCGAAGTGCTCGAGCTGGGTGGTGGCCGGCAGCAGCCAGTCGGCGTAGTCGGCGGTGTCGGTCTGGAAGTGCTCGAGCACCACGGTGAACAGGTCCTCGCGCGCGAAGCCGGCGATCACCTTGTCGGACTCGGGCGCCACCGCCACCGGGTTGGAGTTGTAGACGATCACCGCTTCGACGGGCGGATCGGCCTCGAGCAGCGCGTCGCCGATCTGCACCATGTTGATGGTGCGCGGCGGCTTGCCGGGCCAGCCGGGCATCAGCTCGGGCCGGACCTGCTTCGACGGCGTGACCGGCACCATGTGGCTCGAACTCAGCAGCATGCCGCCGGCCGGGTCTCGCCAGGCGCCGATGAGCGCCGGCAGCGAGGCGATCGCGCGCACCCCGTTGGCGCCGCCGTGGGTGCGCTGCATCCCGTAGTTCAGGCGGATGGCGGCCGGCCGAAGGGTGGCGTAGTCGCGCGCAAGGCCGATCACCTCGTCGGCGGCGATCCCGCAAATCTGCGCGACCCGCTCCGGCGGGTACTGCGCGGCCCGCTCGGCCAGCGCCTCGAAGCCCAGCGTGTAGCGCTCGATGTAGTCCCGGTCGAGCCGACCCTCGGCGATCAGCACGTTCATCATGCCCAGCGCCAGCGCCGCGTCGGTGCCCGGCATCAGCGCGACGTGCTGGTGGCACTTCAGCGCGGTGTCGCTGCGGTAGGGATCGATCGCCACCAGCTTGGCGCCGCGCCGCTTGGCCTGCTGCGCGAAGGTCCAGAAGTGCAGGTTCGAGGTGATCGAGTTCGACCCCCAGATCAGGATCAGGCCCGAATCGGCGAAGCGCTCGACGTCCATGCCGACCGCGCCGCCCAGCGTGTACTGCAGCCCGGTCATGCCCGGCGACGAGCAGATGGTCCGGTCCAGCTGCGAGGCGCCCAGCCGGTGGAAGAAGCGGCTGGCCATGCCCTCGCCCTGCACCCAGCCCATGGTCCCGGCGTAGCTGTAGGGCAGGATGCGCTGCGGGTCGCGGGCGGCGATCGCCTTCAGCCGGGCGGTGATGTCCGCCAGGGCTTCTTCCCAGGTGGCGGGCTCGAAGCGCCCCTCGCCCTTGCGGCCGACCCGCCGCATCGGGGTCAGGATGCGGTCAGGGGAATAGGTTCGCTCGGGATAGCGAGCCACTTTCGCGCACAGGGCGCCGTGCGTGCTGGGGTGGTCGGGATCGCCGGCCACCTTGACCGCCTTTCCGTCGCGCACGGTGACCAGCAGCGCGCAGGTGTCGGGGCAGTCGTGCGGGCAGGCGCCGCGCACGACGGTTTCGAGCGGCGAGGCTTGTGAAATATCCATTCGAATCCCGCAGAAGGCGCCCGGCCGGCGCCCGATCGGCCAAATCTCAATGCTAAGCTAGCAAATCGGATTTTTCAGTCATATTTCGGTCGCCGACCGGGGATTGCAGCCTAGCCATGCAGCTCGTCGAAGAGATCATCGCCCAGCACGCCGAGATCCGCGCCCTGCGGCGCGACATCCATGCCCACCCCGAACTCAAGTTCGAGGAGTTCCGCACCGCCGACCTGGTCGCGGCCAAGCTCGAGGAGTGGGGCATTCCCTGCGTGCGGGGGCTGGGCGGCACCGGCGTGGTCGGCATCGTCAAGGCCGGCAGCTCGGGCCGGGCCATCGGCTTGCGGGCCGACATGGACGCGCTGCCGATGACCGAGTTCAACAAGTTCCCGCACGCCTCGCGCAACGAAGGCAAGATGCACGCCTGCGGCCACGACGGCCACACGGCCATGCTGCTGGCCGCGGCCCGGCACTTCTCGAAGCACCGCAACTTCGACGGCACCGTCTACCTGATCTTCCAGCCGGCCGAGGAAGGCGGCGGCGGCGCCCGCGAAATGATCAAGGACGGCATCTTCGAGAAGTTCCCCATGGAGGCCGTGTTCGGCATGCACAACTGGCCGGGCCTGAAGGCCGGGCAGTTCGCGCTGAAATCGGGCCCGGTCATGGGCTCGTCCAACGAGTTCCGCATCCGCATCCACGGCAAGGGCGCGCACGCGGCCATGCCGCACAACGGCGTGGACCCGGTGCCGGTGGCCTGCCAGATGGTGCAGGGCTTCCAGACCATCATCACCCGCAACAAGCGCCCGGTCGAGGCGGCCGTGCTGTCGGTCACCATGATCCACGCCGGCGAGGCCACCAACGTGGTGCCCGATTTCGCCGAGATTCAGGGCACGCTGCGCACCTTCACCGTCGAGGCCATCGACCTGGTCGAGCGCCGCATGAAGGCCATCGCCGAGCACACCGCGGCCGCCTTCGACTGCACGGTCGAGTTCGAGTTCGTGCGCAACTACCCGCCCACGATCAACCACCCGGCGGAGACGGACTTCTGCCGCGAGGTCATGGCCGACGTGGTCGGCGCCGACAACGTGCTCGAGTTCGAACCCACGATGGGCTCCGAGGACTTCTCCTACTTCCTGCTCGAGAAACCCGGCTGCTACGTGGTCATCGGCAACGGCGAAGGCGGCCACCGCGAGGCCGGCCACGGCATGGGGCCCTGCGTGCTGCACAACCCCAATTACGACTTCAACGACGAGCTGATCCCGATCGGCGCCAGCTACTGGGTCAGGCTGGCCGAGCGCTGGCTGGCCGCTCGCTGAGCCGGCTCGGCAGGCTCGACGGCGCACTCACCGAAGAGGGATCCCGCACCCGATGCTCGCCTTCGTCGTCCGGCGGCTGCTCCAGGCCGTCGTGGTCATGCTGGTGGTCTCGTTCATCGCCTTCTCGCTGTTCCAGTACGTGGGCGACCCGGTGCTGTCCATGGTCGGCCAGGACGCAACCCCCGAGGAGCGCGAGCAGCTGCGCAGCTCGCTCGGGCTCGACCAGCCCTTCTACGTGCAGTTCGGGCACTTCCTGGGCAACGCGGCGCAGGGCGAGTTCGGGCTGTCCTACCGGCAGGGCCGCAAGGTCTCCACGCTGATCGTGGAGCGCTTCCCGGCCACGCTGGAGCTGTCGCTGGCAGCCGGCCTGCTGGCGCTGCTGGTGGGCATCCCGCTGGGCGTGTACACCGCGCTGCGACGAAAGGGCTTCCTGTCCAACCTGTTCCTGGCGGTATCGCTGATCGGCGTGTCGCTGCCCACCTTCCTGATCGGCATCTTCCTGATCCTGCTGTTCGCGGTGATCCTCGGCTGGCTGCCCTCCTACGGCCGCGGCGACACGGTGATGATCGGCTGGTGGTCCTCGGGCTTCTTCACCGCCAAGGGCCTGCAGCACCTGATCCTGCCGGCGATCACGCTGTGCCTGTTCCAGCTCACGCTGATCATGCGGCTGGTGCGCGCCGAGATGCTCGAGGTGCTGCGCACCGACTACATCAAGTTCGCGCGGGCGCGCGGGCTGTCCGATCGCGCGGTGCACTTCGGCCACGCGCTGAAGAACACGCTGGTGCCGGTCATCACCATCACCGGCCTGCAGCTGGGCTCGATCATCGCCTTCGCGATCGTCACCGAGACCGTGTTCCAGTGGCCGGGCATGGGCCTGCTGTTCATCCAGGCGGTGCAGTCGGCCGACATCCCGGTGATGGCCGCCTATCTGTGCCTGATCGCGCTGGTCTTCGTGATCAT
>MEEC01000167.1 GCA_001724315.1 Lautropia sp. SCN 70-15
GCGTGAACCGGGACCGCGACGCCGTTCGCGCCCGGAGCGAGGCGGCCGCTCGCCCCGAGGGCCGTTCGGATCGTCCAGCCCGCCACCGGCTGCGACTGGGTCGGCGAGGTCCGCCTGAACGAGCGGTCCGCCGTATTGACCGGCGAGGGCGCTGCGAGCGCCACGAAGGCCTCGCGCGACCCGCGCCGCTGCCCGCCCCTGAAGGGTGAGTTGAACGGCTCCGTGCGCGGCGAGATCGTGCGCTTCGGTTTCGCCACGGGCCGGCTCGGCAAGGCCGAGTTCGAAGGTCGGCTCGTCAAGCAGGGCAGGCAGATGCAGGGCAGCTGGACAGCGCGATCGGCCGCGGGCCAATGGGCCGCGGCACGCTGAAGAATGCTCGCCGGCGCGGCCGTGTCGGCCCCCTGGCGATCGCTCCCCGCCTCGTCCGGCCCCGTATAATCACGGATTCCCTTCCGCCCGTCCCACCATGTCCGCCTACCTGACGCTTCCGGGACAGCCGGCGCTGTCCGAGTTCCGTCTCTCGCGCCTTCTCGACCGCCTTCGCCAGCTCGACGTCCGGGTCGCCGGCATCGATGCGCACTACGTTCACTACGTCTGGGCCGACCGGCCGCTGACCGACGACGAGCAGGCCCGTCTGGTCGCGCTGCTCGATGCGCCGTCGGACCTCGGCGACCGCGGCGCAGGCGCCCGGATCGACGAGCGCGCGCCCCGCCTGTGGGTGGTGCCGCGCATCGGCACCGTGTCGCCCTGGGCCAGCAAGGCCACCGACATCGCGCACAACTGCGGCATGGCCCATGTGCACCGGATCGAGCGCGGCCTGGTCTACGCGATCGAGCCGCGCGGGGGGCTGCTGGCCGGCCTCACCGGCAAGCGGGATTTCGACGCGGCCGACCTCACGAAACTCGGCGCCGCGCTGCACGACCGGATGACCGAGTCGCTGCTGCTGGCTGCGCCCGAGCCGGCCAGGCTCTTCGAGTCGCTGCCCGGCAAGCCGATGCAGCGCATTCCGGTGGGCAGGGAAGGCCGCGCGGCGCTAGCGCGCGCCAACCGCGAGCTGGGCCTCGCGCTCTCCGACGACGAGATCGACTACCTGCTCGACGCCTTCGGCCAGGCCGGGCGCGACCCGAGCGACGTCGAGCTGATGATGTTCGCGCAGGCCAACTCCGAGCACTGCCGCCACAAGATCTTCAACGCCAGCTGGACCGTCGACGGCGCCGAGCAGGACACCTCGCTGTTCGGGATGATCCGCAGCACGCACGCGGCCAACCCGCGCGGCACCGTGGTCGCCTATTCGGACAACGCGGCCATCCTCGAAGGCGGCCCGGCCAGGCGCTTCCAGTCGCTGGCCGACGGCAGCTACCGGGCCGAGCAGGGCCTGATCCACAGCCTGCTGAAGGTGGAAACGCACAACCACCCGACCGCGATCGCGCCGTTCCCGGGCGCGGCCACCGGGGCGGGCGGCGAGATCCGCGACGAGGGCGCCACCGGCCGCGGCTCGCGACCGAAGTTCGGCCTGACCGGCTTCACCGTGTCGAACCTGAACATCGACGGTTTCGTGCAGCCCTGGGAAAACGCGGCCGACGTGACCGCGCCGCTCGCCGATCGCGACCCGGCCGCCCCGGAGAGCCAGAGGCCCTACGGCGCGCCGTCGCGGATCGCCACGCCGCTGCAGATCATGATCGAGGGCCCGATCGGCGGCGCGGCCTTCAACAACGAGTTCGGCCGCCCGAACCTGGCCGGCTACTTCCGCACCTACGAGCAGAACGTGGCCGGGCTGGTGCGCGGCTATCACAAGCCGATCATGATCGCCGGCGGCGTGGGCAGCATCGACGCGCGGCACACCGCCAAGCACGGCCTGCCGGTCGGCACGCTGCTGATCCAGCTGGGCGGCCCGGGCATGCGGATCGGCCTGGGCGGCGGCGCGGCCTCGAGCATGGGCGCCGGCACCAACACCGCCGAGCTCGACTTCGATTCGGTCCAGCGCGGCAACCCCGAGATCCAGCGCCGCGCGCAGGAAGTTCTCGACCGCTGCCAGGCGCTGGGCGACGCCAACCCCATCCTGTCGATCCACGACGTGGGCGCGGGCGGCCTGTCCAACGCCTTCCCCGAGATCGTCCACGGCGCCGATCGCGCGGCACGCTTCGACCTGGCCCGCGTGCCGGTCGAGGAGAGCGGCATGTCGCCGGCCGAGATCTGGTGCAACGAGTCGCAGGAGCGCTACGTGCTCGCGATCGCACCAGAATCGCTGCCGGCCTTCCACGCGATGTGCGAGCGCGAGCGCTGCCCCTACGCGGTGGTGGGCACCGTCACCGGCGACCGGCAGCTGGTCGTCGAGAAGTCCGACGGCGGCGGCGACGAGGTCGGCCACCCGGTCGACATGCCGATCGACGTGCTGCTCGGCAAGCCGCCGCGCATGCACCGCAACGGCCAGCGCCGCGCCCGCGCGCTGCCGGCGGTCGACGCCGTCGGTTTCCAGCTGGCCGACATCGCCGAGCGCGTGCTGCGCCTGCCGGCGGTCGCCTCGAAGGCCTTCCTGATCACGATCGGCGACCGCACCGTGGGCGGCATGAGCTCGCGCGACCAGATGGTCGGTCCCTGGCAGGTGCCGGTGGCCGACTGCGCGGTCGGCCTGGTCGACTTCGAGTCGTATCGCGGCGAGGCGCTGGCCATGGGCGAGCGCACGCCTCTGGCGGTGATCGACGCGGCCGCGGCCTCGCGGATGGCGGTCGGCGAGGCCATCACCAACATTGCGGCCGCGCCGATCGAGGCCATCGACGCGATCAAGCTCTCGGCCAACTGGATGGCGGCCTGCGGCGATCCGGCCGAGGACGCCGACCTGTTCGATGCGGTGAACGCCTGCGCGTCGATGTGCCGCGAGCTCGGCATCTCGATCCCGGTGGGCAAGGATTCGCTGTCGATGCGCACCGTGTGGGACGAGGCCGGCGAGCGCCGCGAAGTGCGCGCCCCGACCTCGCTGATCGTCACCGCCTTCGCGCCGGTGACCGACGCGCGCCGCGTGCTCACGCCGCAGCTGCAGGCCTCCACCGACACCGCGCTGATCCTGGTCGACCTCGGCCAGGGACGACAGCGCCTGGGGGGCTCGGCCTTCGCGCAGGTCACCCAGCAGATCGGCGGCGAGGCGCCCGACGTGGCCGAGCCGGCGCAGCTGGCGCGCTTCTTCGCGGCGATCCAGGCGCTGAACGCCGAAGGCCGGCTGCTGGCCTATCACGACCGCTCCGACGGCGGCCTGTTCGCCGCCGTCTGCGAGATGGCCTTCGCCGGGCGCTGCGGCGTGGCGGTCAACCTCGACCTGCTGACCATCGACCCGCATTCGGCCGACTGGGGCGACTACAAGATCCGCCCCGAGCAGGTCTCGGTGCAGCGCGACGAGCTTACGCTGAAGGCGCTGTTCAACGAGGAACTGGGCGCGGTGATCCAGGTGCCCGCGGCCGAGCGCGACGCGGTGATGGGCAAGCTGCGCGAGCTGGGCCTGTCCGCGCACGCGCACACGATCGGCAAGCCGCAGGACAAGGACGAGATCGCCTTCTACCGCGACGGCAAGTGCATCTGGAGCGCACCGCGCGCGCAGCTGCAGCGCACCTGGACCGAGACCAGCTACCGGATCGCCGCGCTGCGCGACAACCCGGACTGCGCCAAGGAAGAATTCGATCGCCTGCTTCTCGAGAACGACCCGGGCCTGCACCTGAAGCTTTCTTTCGACCCGAGCGAGGACGTGACCGCGCCCTTCGTGGGCAAGGGCGCGCGCCCGCGCGTGGCCATCCTGCGCGAGCAGGGCGTGAACAGCCACATCGAGATGGCTGCGGCCTTCGACCGGGCCGGCTTCGAGGCCTTCGACGTCCACATGACCGACCTGATCGAGGGCCGTCACGACCTGGCCGGCTTCCGCGGGCTGGTGGCCTGCGGCGGCTTCTCCTACGGCGACGTGCTGGGGGCCGGCAGCGGCTGGGCGCGCTCCGTCCTGTTCAACGCGAAGCTGGCCGAGGCCTTCGCGCGTTTCTTCCAGCGCCCCGACACCTTCAGCCTGGGCGTGTGCAACGGCTGCCAGATGATGTCGCAGCTGAAGCCCATCATCCCCGGCGCGGAGCACTGGCCCGCCTTCCTGCGCAACCGCTCCGAGCAGTACGAGGCGCGGTTGTCGCTGGTCGAGGTGCTGGATTCGCCGTCGATCCTGTTGCGCGGCATGGCCGGCAGCCGCATCCCGATCGTGGTGGCGCACGGCGAAGGCCGCGCGGCCTTCGCGAGCCCCGCTGCCGCGAAGGCCGCGATCCCCGCGATGCGCTTCGTCGACCACGACGGCGCGCCGGCCGCCACCTATCCGGCCAACCCCAACGGCTCGCCGGACGGCCTGACCGCATTCACCACCGCCGACGGCCGGGCCACGATCCTGATGCCCCATCCGGAGCGCGTGTTCCGGACCATCCAGATGAGCTGGCGCGACCCCGCCCAGGGCGAGGACTCGCCGTGGATGCGGATCTTCCGCAACGCCCGCGTCTGGGTCGGCTGAACCAAGAGAAGAGATGCTTTCCACCTCCAACGTCACGATGCAGTTCGGGGCCAAGCCCCTGTTCGAGAACATCACCGTCCGCTTCGGCGAAGGCAACCGCTACGGTCTGATCGGCGCCAACGGCTCGGGCAAGTCCACGCTTATGCAGATCCTGGGCGGCGACCTCGAGCCCAGCGCCGGCCACGTCATGCTCGACCCGGGCGTGCGCCTGGGCAAGCTGCGCCAGGACCAGTTCGCCTTCGAGGAGCACCGCGTGCTCGACGTGGTCATGATGGGCCACGTGGAGATGTGGGCCGCGATGAGCGAGCGCGACGCGATCTACGCGAACCCCGAGGCCACCGAAGACGACTACATGAAGGCCGCCGAGCTCGAGGCGAAGTTCGCCGAGTACGACGGCTACACCGCCGAGGCGCGCGCCGGCGAGCTGCTGCTCGGCGTGGGCATCCCGGTCGACCAGCACCAGGGACCGATGAGCGCGATCGCGCCGGGCTGGAAGCTGCGCGTGCTGCTCGCGCAGGCGCTGTTCTCGAACCCCGACGTGCTGCTGCTCGACGAGCCGACCAACAACCTGGACATCGACACGATCCGCTGGCTCGAGAACGTGCTGAACGATCGCGACTCCACGATGATCGTGATCTCGCACGACCGGCACTTCCTGAACGCGATCTGCACGCACATGGCCGACCTGGACTACGGCGAGCTGCGGATCTACCCGGGCAACTACGACGACTACATGCTGGCCTCGGCGCAGGCGCGCCAGCGGCAGATGGCGGCCAACGCGCGCGCCAAGGAACGGATCGGCGAGCTGCAGGAGTTCGTCCAGCGCTTCGCGGCCAACAAGGCCAAGGCCCGCCAGGCCACCTCGCGCCAGAAGCTGATCGCCAAGATCAAGTCCGAGGCGGTCGAGGTCAAGCCCTCGTCGCGCCAGAACCCCTACATCCGCTTCGAGCAGGCCAAGAAGCTGCACAGGCTGGCGGTCGAGGCCGAGAACCTCTGGCACCGCTACGAACCCGACGGCATGCCGGTCATCGACGGCTTCTCGGTCACGATCGAGGCCGGCGAGAAGGTCGCGATCGTCGGCGCCAACGGCGCCGGCAAGACCACGCTGCTGCGCGCGCTGCTGGCCAACCATTCGGGCGGGCTGATCACCAGCGGCGGCAGCGCGAAGTGGGCCGAGAACGCCGACATCGGCTACATGGCCCAGGATGTCTATCCGGATTTCGAAAGCCAGGACACCGTCACCGAGTGGATCGGCCGCTACACGCAGGCCGGCGACGACGACCAGGCGGTGCGCGGCGTGCTCGGCCGGCTGCTGTTCTCGGGCGACGACGTCGTCAAGCAGGTCAAGGTCCTGTCCGGCGGCGAGAAGCACCGGATGAGCTTCGGCCGGCTGATGCTGGGCCGGCACAACGTGCTGATGATGGACGAGCCGACCAACCACCTCGACATGGAATCGATCGAGTCGCTGCAGCTGGCGCTCGAGAAGTTCGCCGGGACGCTGTTCGTGGTGTCGCACGACCGCCAGTTCGTCGACGCGGTGGCGACCCGCGTGCTGGAAGTGCGCGCGGGCGGCGTCATCGTCGACTATCGCGGCGATTACGAGGAGTACCTGGCGAGCCAGGGCATC
>MEEC01000168.1 GCA_001724315.1 Lautropia sp. SCN 70-15
GGTTTTGCGGGGCCTGAGGCGCTGTCGCCTTCGGCGAAACGCTTGGTCGCGCGGCCGTTCAGCCCCGTCGCGGAACGCAACTCAGCCCGCCTGCGGCGGGCTTCGAACAGCGTTCCGCCGAAGGCGACAGCGCCTCAGGCCCCGCAAAACCGCACCGCCTCCGGCCCGCCGCCCGAAGCAGGCCGGCCAAGAGAGCTCAGCGAACCGCCGTCAGCAGCGAAGCGACCGCAACGGAGAGCTTCTTCGCGTACCCGATGTGCAGAAACTCATCCGGCCCATGCGCGTTGCTCTGCGGGCCGAGCACGCCGGTGACGACGAACTGGGCCTTCGGGAAGCGCTCGCCCAGCATGGCCATGAACGGGATGGTGCCGCCCTCGCCGATCCAGGCCACCGGCCGGCCGAAGGCGCCCTGCGAGGCTTCTTCGAGCGCGCGGGCCAGCCAGGGCGCGGTGGGCGCGGCGCTCCAGCCGCTGGCCGCGTGGTCGGGCTCGAAGCGCACGACGGCGCCGTAGGGCGGGTCGCGCTCGAGGGCCGCCTTCATGGCCGCCGTGGCCAGCTCGGCATCGACGGTGGGCGGCAGGCGCATGCTGAGCTTCAGCGTGGTGCGGGGCCGCAGCACGTTGCCTGCGTCGCGCGGCAGCGGCAGGTCGGCCGCGCCGGTGACCGACAGCGCCGGCCGCCAGGTGCGGTTCAGCAGCCCCTCGACCGGGTCGGTGGTGGTCGGCTGCGCCTGCAGGTGGCCGGGCGCGGCGTGCGCAGCGGCCTGGGCGCGCAGCCTGGCGGCCGCATCGAGCCCCTCGACCTTCGGCTGGGGAAGGTGCTCGCAGGAAGCCCACGGGAATTGCTGCCAGACCGCGTCGCCCAGGATGGCGCCGGCCTGGCGCGCCTGCTCGAGCCGCTCGGCCGGAATCTCGGCGTGCAGCTCGGGCAGCAGCACGCGACCGGTCGCCGGATCGTCGAGGCGCGACAGCAGCTGGCGGGCGATCCGGAAGCTCGACGGCACCAGGCCGCTGGCAGCACCGGAATGCACGCCGTGGCGCAGGATCTCGACGGTCAGCGTGCCGCCGGCCAGCCCGCGCAGCGAGCTGGTCACCCAGAGCTGCTCGTAGTTGCCGCAGCCGGAGTCGAGCGCGCAGACGAGCTGCACGTCGCCGAAGCGCGGCGCCAGCGCCTCCAGGTAGGCCGGCAGGTCGGGGCTGCCCGATTCTTCCGATGTCTCGATCAGGCCCACGCAGCGCGGCCGCGCGATGCCCTGCGCGTCGAGCCCCTGGAGCACCGACAGCGCGGCGTAGACGGCGTAGCCGTCGTCGGCCGCGCCGCGACCGTAGAGCCGGCCGTTCTCGATGACCGGCACGTAGGGGCCGAAGCCCTCGCGCCAGCCCGCCATCTCCGGCTGCTTGTCGAGGTGGCCGTAGAACAGCACCGTGCGCTCGTTTCCGAGCCCGCCGGTGGCCGGCGCGTCGAACAGCAGGCAGGGCGTGCGACCCGGCAGCGCGACGATCTCGAGCGTGAGCCCGGCGATGCCCAGGCCCTCGGCCCAGCGGCGGGCCTCCTCGAGCACCGAGTCGAGCTCGCCGCGCGCCGCCCAGCCGGCGTCGAACATCGGCGACTTGGCCGGCACCCGCACGTAGTCGACCAGGCGCGGCACCAGGTCGTCGTCCCAGCGCGCATCGAGCAGCGCGCGAATGTCGGCCAGATTCATTGCTTTCCTCAGGCCACGACCTGGGCCAGCTCGCCCTTCGCGTAGCGCTGGACCATCACCGACAGCGGCACCGCCTGGATCTTGCCGCCCTGCCCCTCGCAGCCGAACTCGCGGTAGCGGGCCAGGCAGATCGCCTTGGCGGCCTCGCGGGCCGGCTTCAGGTATTCGCGCGGGTCGAACTTCGACGGGTTCTCGGCCATGAAGCGGCGGATCGCGGCGGTCATCGCCAGCCGGATGTCGGTGTCGATGTTGATCTTGCGAACGCCGTACTTGATCGCTTCCTGGATCTCCTCGACCGGCACGCCGTAGGTCTCCTTCATGTCGCCGCCGTACTTGCGGATCTCGGCGAGCAGCTCCTGCGGCACAGACGACGAGCCGTGCATGACCAGGTGCGTGTTCGGAATGCGCCGGTTGATCTCCTTGATCCGGTCGATGGCCAGGATGTCGCCGGTCGGCTTGCGGGTGAACTTGTAGGCGCCGTGGCTGGTGCCGATCGCGATGGCCAGCGCGTCGACCTGGGTCTGGCGCACGAAGTCGGCGGCCTGCTCCGGATCGGTCAGCAGTTGCTCGCGGGTCATCGTGCCTTCCGCGCCGTGGCCGTCTTCCTTGTCGCCCTTCATGGTCTCGAGCGAGCCAAGGCAGCCGAGCTCGCCTTCGACGGTCACGCCGACCTTGTGGGCCATGTCGACCACCTTGCGGGTCACGTCGACGTTGTACTCGTAGCTGGCGATGGTCTTGCCGTCTTCCTTCAGCGAGCCGTCCATCATGACCGACGAGAAGCCGAGGTCGATCGCGCCCTGGCAGACGTCCGGAGACTGGCCGTGGTCCTGGTGCATGACGACCGGCACCTTCGGATAGGACTCCACGGCGGCCTGGATCAGGTGCTTGAGGAAGTCCTCGCCCGCGTATTTCCGGGCGCCGGCCGAGGCCTGCATGATCACCGGCGCGTCGACCTCGCTGGCCGCGGACATGATCGCCTGGACCTGCTCCAGGTTGTTGACGTTGAAGGCGGGAATCCCGTAGCCGTTCTCGGCCGCGTGATCCAGCAACTGGCGCATGGAAACGAGGGGCATCTGCGAAGACCTCCGGATTGGAAAGCGGGCGAGGCGACGCGGCCGCACGGCCGTTCTGTGATGCCTCGGCAAACCGTGATTATCGCCCAGCCGCCAGCCCCCTGACCGAATCGCGGACGACGAGCCTCACCGGCACGTCCACGCGGCGCGCGGAAGCCGACTTGCGGTCGATCTGCTCCATCAGCAAGGCGACCGTGGCCTCGACCATCGGCGCCACCGCCTGCTCGACGGTGGTGAGGCGGTAGGAATCCCAGGCGGCCTGGGGCGCGTCGTCGAAGCCGATCACCGACACGTCTTCCGGCACGCGCAGCCCGAGCTCGTGGCGCAGCGTGTCCATCAACGCGATCGCCATGTGGTCGTTGGCCACGAAGAGCGCATCCGGCGGCCGGCCCGTGGAGAACAGGCGCCTGGCCGCCTTGCGGGCCCCGTCGAAACTGTAGTGGCCGACCGCGCGCCGGTAGCGGCGGATGCCGTGGCGCGCCAGCTCCTCCCGGAAGCCCGCCTCGCGGTCGCGGCTGGTCGAGGTGTTCTCGAGCCCGGCCACGAAGGCGGGGCTCCGGTGGCCGGCGCCGAGCAGCGCGCGGGCGGCGATCCGGCCGCCCTCGACGTTGTCGGAGGCCACCGCGCTGACCGTGCCGATCGCGTCCACGCGATTGAAGAGCACGACCGGCACGCCGATCCTCGCGCACTCGCGGGCGAGCGCCGACGACAGCGTCGCGCTGACCAGCACGATCCCATCGACCTGGTACTGCATCAGCTGCTCGAGCAGGGCATCGACGGCCTCGGTGTCGCTGATGAACAGCAGCAGGTGATAGCCGTCACGCTGCAGCCGCTGCGACATCCGCTCGACGATAGCCGGGTAGAAGGGGTTTTCCAGGTAGGACACCACCATCGCCACGATCCGCGAGCGGCGCGTGATCAGCGTGCGCGCGATCGCGTTCGGCCGGTAGCCGAGCTCCCGAGCCGCCTCGAGCACGCGCTTGCGCGTGGCCTCGGCCACGCTGGCGCCCGGCGTGAACGCGCGGCTGACGGCCGATTGACTGACGCCCGCCAACAGCGCCACGTCGAGCGACGTGATGGCGCCGGGCCGCTTGTCCGTGGTCATGCGCGAAGCGCTCAGGCCGCGGTCCAGCCGCCGTCGACCATCAGCGCCGAGCCGGTCACCATCGCCGACGCGTCGCTGGCCAGGAAGAGCACCGCGCCCATGATGTCCTCGAGCCTGCCGAAGCGGCCGAGCGCGATCCGCGGCGCGGCGTAGGCCACGAAGGCCGGATCGGCCAGCATCGGCCGCGTCAGCTCGGTCTCGATGAAGGTCGGGCACAGCGAGTTCACGCGGATGCCGGCCGAGCCGAGCTCCCAGGCGAGCGCCTTCGTGAAGCCCTCGATCGCGTGCTTGGTCGCGCAGTACACGGTGCGGTTCAGCCCGCCCACGTGCCCCATCTGCGAGGAGACGTTGATCAGGCTGCCGCCCCGGCCGCTCGCCAGCAACGCCCGCGCCCACTCGCGCGCGACCCGGTAGGCCGCCTTGAGGTTCAGGTCGACGACCGCGTCGAGGTCCTCGTCGGAGGTCTCGGTCATCGGCTTCGGCCGATTGGTGCCCGCGTTGTTGACGAGGATCTCGAAGGGGCGCGTGTCGGCGAAGGCGCGGGTCACCGCGGCCGAATCGGTCACGTCGAGCACCAGGGTGTCGGCGCGCCCGCCACGGGCCCGGATCGCCTCGGCCAGCGCGTGGAGCTCGGCCTGCGTGCGCGAGGCCAGCGTGAGCTCGGCGCCGGCGTCGGCCAGGGCCACCGCGGCGGCCAGGCCGATGCCCCGGCCCGCGCCGGTCACGAGCGCGCGCCGGCCGTCGAGCCGGAACGAAGGGGTGACCGGCAGCGCGGGCACGGCGGATGCCGTCATGGCCGATGCGCCGCGGCTCAATCGAGCGCCGGCACCGGCTGGTACCAGGGCACTTCGCCGCGATCGCCGTAGCGCCGCACCCGCAGGTTCGCCTGCTCGCCGTGACCGGCGAAGTTCTCCATGTGGCACAGCCGGGAGCAGTACTCGCCCACCAGCGCCGAGGCCGCGTCGGTGGTCACCTTCTGGTAGGTGCAGGTCTTCAGGAACTTGCCGACCCACAGGCCGCCGGTGTAGCGCGCGTTGCGCTTGGTCGGCAGCGTGTGGTTGGTGCCGATGACCTTGTCGCCGAAGCTCACGTTGGTGCGCGGCCCCAGGAACAGCGCGCCGTAGTTCGTCATGTTCCGCAGGAAGAAGTCCGGGTCGCGGGTCATCACCTGCACGTGCTCGAAGGCCAGCTCGTCGGCCTTCGCGAGCAGCTCCTCGCGCGTGTCGCAGACGATCACCTCGCCGTACTCCGCCCAGGACACGCGGGCGATGTCGGCGGTGGGCAGGATGCCGAGCTGCCGATCGACCTCGGCGATGGTCTCGCGCGCCAGCGCCTCGCTGTCGGTGAGCAGGATGGCCGGCGACGTGGGCCCGTGCTCGGCCTGCCCGAGCAGGTCGACCGCGCACATCTCGGCATCGACCGAGTCGTCGGCGATCACCAGCGTCTCGGTCGGCCCCGCGAACAGGTCGATGCCCACGCGGCCGAAGAGCTGCCGCTTGGCCTCGGCCACGAACATGTTGCCCGGGCCGACCAGCATGTCGACCGGCGCGATCGAGGCCGTGCCGATCGCCATGGCCGCGACCGCCTGCACGCCGCCCAGCGCGAGGATCTCGTCGGCCCCGGCGAAGTGCATGGCCGCCACGATCGCCGGATGCGCCTCGCCCTGGAAAGGCGGCGCGGTCGAAACGATCCGCTTCACGCCGGCCACCTTCGCGGTCAGCACGCTCATGTGCGCCGAGGCGATCATCGGGTACTTGCCGCCCGGCACGTAGCAGCCCACCGCGTTGACCGGGATGTGCCGGTGGCCGAGCACCACGCCCGGCATGGTCTCGACCTCGACGTCCTTCATCGACTCGCGCTGGATCTGCGCGAAGTTGCGGATCTGCTTCTGCGCGAAGCGGATGTCCTCGATCTCGCGCGGCGACAGCCGCCCGATCGCCTGCTCGATCTGCGCCTGCGAGAGCCGGAACTCCGAAGGATCCCAGTTGTCGAACTTGCGCGAGTACTCGCGCACCGCCTCGTCGCCGCGCTTCTCGATGTCCACGACGATCGCCTCGACCGTGGCGCGCACCTTGGCGTCAGCCTCGGAAACCGCCGCGGCGTCCTTGCCGCGCTTCAGGTAACGGATTGCCATGTTCACTGCTCCTGCGAGTCGAGCCCGGCCGCCGCCAGCCCCGTTGCTTACGTTTGCAAA